>JABIQV010000152.1 GCA_018699495.1 bacterium
CATAAATACGGGAGTTCAAAGCCTACATCCTAGCGTTAAGGAAGCTGCTTCAAAACAAGCGGTTGTAGTGGCTAATACAAAAACCTTAACGGCCGTGACAAATACTATAAGTGGATTCAGTGACGACTCATTTAAACTATTTAATATGAGACCTTCAAGTCCATCTTCTCCCACAGAATTAGAACTGACTGAATTAGAACAGGAAATGAATAACTTTGACCAAACAGTATTGATTCCGCTAAGCAAGTCTTTAGATGAAGTGACGGTGGATTTATCGACACTCGTTCCAGACCTTGTTAAAGCTTTGGAAAAAGGCAACACGGGGGATATCAAAGAAAAGCTAAATAACTTGCCCCCGGAACTTAAGATACTCTTTAAAAGAGTAACTGGTATTGTTCATATGATTAAAGAAAAAACGGATTCACTATCTGAGATGTACAATATGTCTGAGAATGCATCAAACTTAACTGGTGATCTGCAATTAGATGATTATTTTATTACAAAGTTCATGCGTACAGACGATGACTCTGAGATGTTTTTAGCCTTAGAAAAAAACTACGGAACTATTTTTAATAATAGTGATTAACTCAGAATTAAAATTAGGTTCTCAAACTAATTAATTATCTCTAATGAAATAATTTAATTTTAATAGAATCTTCTGTCATTTTAACCGTTTTTTGAAAAAAGATAGGGTCAAAGAAAACAATCGGAGATTCGTCCTTCATTTCCAATTTATAAGATCCCACGACAGACTTCTCAACTGATAAAATTACTAAATTTTCTTTTGTAGATCCACCTTGCATATCTAAATTTAATCCAAACGAATCAGATAAATTAAGTATTTCTTCTGGGCTTAATAGGTTGTATGTGTCTTCCATCTTTTCTTCTTTTCTATCGTTCATATTGTAATTCCCCTTATTTTTTTTAACACTATTTCAATTAGTTATCGAAAATTATAACTATAAATTTCATTTTATTTAGTGCTATTAAACTTAAAGCAACGGTAGGCTGTGGAAATTTAATTTAGAACTACAGTGTAGTTAAGCGTGATTTATCTATTTTGAGGGGTCTATTTTTTTAGTGGAAAATCATGCAAAGTTTTTTGAGACATGTATAAAAGTAAAAGAGACTTAGTCATAAATACGCCATGTTCGGTCATTTGAGAACAACATGTCTATGGCCCCTATACAAAGACCTTAATCAGTTGGAATAGTTGAAGTCGTGACGCACCGTAAACCTATCTAAATCGGTTTAACCGATCTACATGAACACTTATTTTACGTAGTGAGAGAGCCGGCTTTTTCTGTTTGGATGGCGCAACTTTTTTAAAGCTTTTTCTTCTATTTGACGAATCCGTTCCCTAGTAACATTATAAACTTTCCCAACTTCTTCCAACGTTCGAGGTCGTCCATCATCAAAACCAAATCTTAATTTAAGAATCATTTGTTCTCGCTCAGTCAAAATATCCATGGCTTTTTCAATATCTTCTCGCATCATTGATTTCATCATGAATGTATCAGGGGCATCAAATTTTTTGTCTTCAATAAAGTTCCCTAGTTGAGAAGATTCTTCATCACCAATTGGCGTTTCAAGCGAAAGAGGTATTTGGGAGTATTTTCTTACTGCTTTTACATTCTCAACAGAAAGTTCCGAATGTTGGGCGACTTCTTCATCCGTAGGCCAACGTCCTAATTCTTGCATGAGTAAACGAATGGTCTTTTTAACCTTATATATGGTTTCAACCATATGAACGGGCACTCGTATGGTTCTACTTTGATCGGCTATAGCTCGAGTAACACCTTGCTTCACCCACCAAGTCGCATAAGTAGAAAATTTGTACCCTTTTCGATAATCAAATTTTTCCACTGCACGAATAAGCCCTGTATTCCCTTCTTGAATTAAATCTAAAAAAAGGAGTCCTTGTCCTGTGTATTTTTTAGCAATAGAAACAACAAGCCTTAAATTAGCGTTAATCAATGCATCTTTTGCCTTCTGTTCTCCAGCTTCTACTCCTTTTGCTAAATCAACTTCTTCTTGTGGTTTAAGTAGTTTGATTGTTCCTATTTCTCGTAGGTACATTTTTACGGAATCATCTAATACGAGATTTTTTTCGCGAACACGGGTCGATTCTTCTTCTTCTTCATCCGGAGAGGTTAGGCTTTCAGGGGTAAATGTAGGGTCAGCTTCTGTAACTGACGATCGAGGCGCATCCACTTTATTTCTTGGTTTTTCGGTGTCGAGCAAGTTAGGGTGGTCAAAATCGTCATATTTCTCTTTGTGATTGCGATTATTTAGACTTTCAAAAGACATTAACTCTCCTTTCAGCAACAATTAATTAAAACTATCTAGTTAATAATACGATTTCTTTATAATGGGTACATCACAAATTATATGGATTTTTTTCTCGAATGACAATAAGTGAGTTAGCTTCAAAATGATGACCAGGTATGAAGTGTTTAAGTAAAGCTTGAATGAGCCGAACCTATTTGACGTCCAACAGGGTCGAAAATTTATTTAAACGTCTTAAATCCCGAGTGTGATAGGGGATATCTATAATACTAAATTATGGATGGGTCAGAGTAAAAAATTGCTAGAAATGAAATTTTATGAAAATAAACTGTTTTTTTTATCATAAAAATTTTCTATACTAAATGATGATGACTAATTAAACGATATAGTTTTGATTTTAAACTTTCAAAATAAAGCTCAATTGATTTATTTATATGTCTAAATAGAATATAGAAGAAATAAGGAACCGGTAACTAACAATATAATATCTGGTAAAAATATGAAAAAATACGTATTAATTTTAATAATAGGCATTAATATAAGTCCATGTCTTATATATGGCCAATTTGGAGAAGTTGGTCTAGAAGTACAAAGACAGGCGATTCAGCAGTATAATATTGAGAAATCGGATAAGACCGTTAAACAAATTCGTGCCGGTGAATATATTGTAAAACCTGATCCAAATAAAGAGGCAATTTCGAAGAAAGACGCTGAAAAAAAGCCAAAGGGTGGCTTGTCATTTGGTCAGTTTGCAAAGCGAATAAAAAAGAAAACTCCCGAAACCCCTACTAGAAATACGGTAAAAAAGCTAAAAGGAACATTTCGCGGAATGTCTTATAGGATAAAGAAAAGGAATAGGCAAAAACGAGACACGTGGAATTAATGAAAATTAGAAAATAAGAAAATTTCTTTAGGTTTTGATAGTTTTTTAATATAATAAAAAAAGAGATTGTTAATTAAAGGTCTTTTAACGAAAGGGTTATATGTTTTTACTTAAACAAATGGATCGATTTTTTTGGGCGTTTATATCATTGGGCGTAATTTTTGGATTTTTATTTCCTTCGTTTATGGGGCAATTTGAGCCTTATGTTTTATATATTGTGATGGGTATCATTGGCGTTTTATTTTTAAAAGTTGATATTGTTAGCGTTGTTTCGCATGTAAAGAAACCGTTGTTTTTATTATATGTTTTAGCGTTTAATCTCCTTGTAATTCCATTAATTTGTTTTTTCACATATTTTCAATTTTTCGAAGAAAATTTAGCAATGGCTCTTTTACTGCTGTCGGCTCTTCCAGCCGGCGTATCTTCTGCAGCATTTACGGATATCATGAAGGGAAAAACGTCTCTAGGGTTAACTATTGTAATTTTTACAAATTTATTAGCGCCTCTTACGATTCCTTTATTATTTTGGATGGTCTTTACAACAACTATTGAACTGGATTACTTGAGTTTAATAAAAGATATGTCGATTATTATGATTGTACCTTTTTTGGTAGCAAAATGTTTGAAGCATGTAATATTGAAGCCTATTATTCATAAAATTACCGATTATTATGATGTTATGATTCTATCTCTTTTGGCCATGATGATGATGATTACTATTGGGTCTCAGGCTGAATTTGTCATGCAGAATATATCATCGCAATTAAAGACAATAGGCATTCTTTTTTCAGCATTCTTTTTATTTCAAGTATTGGGTTACGTCAGTGTGTTTTGGGTTAACAAGGGTGAAAAAGTTGCGGTTTCAAATTCTAAGATGATAATGAATAACATTTTAGGGATTGTCCTTGGCTTAGCCTTTTTCCCTCCCGAAGTGTCTCACATTATTATTCTTTCACTCATTCCTTGGGGAACGATGATAATTGTAAAACATTGGTATAAAAAATACCTACCTTAGTATTAAATTGGGGTCCACATTTTTAATCGTTTGCCTTGGTAACCCGGGACAGAAATACGAATATACACGACATAATATAGGCTATAGAATTGGGGACGCTTGCGTTAAATCTTTAGCGCTTAATCAGATAGGATCCAAATTTAAATCAACATATTTTAAGGGTTCTTTTCAATCAGTCATTACAAACGTCCATTTAATAAAACCATTAACATACATGAATTTGTCAGGGGCAGCGGTTATTGCCGCAGCAAATTATTATAAAATTGAAGCATCTAATATTATCGTAATTTATGATGATTACGACCTAGACTTAGGGACCGTACGGTTGAGAATGAAGGGGAGTGGGGGGACCCATAATGGAATGAAATCAATTATTCAACATATTGGACATAACTTATTTCCCCGATTAAGAATTGGTATTGGTCCTAAACCGTCGTTTATGGATACCTCTCGATTTGTTCTTTCTGATTTTTCGAAGTCCCAAGAAGATATATTGAAAGAGGTTATCTCTCAATCTGTTGAAGCCATAGAAAGCGTCATGTCAGATGGTATTGAAAAAGCAATGAATAAGGTAAATACAAAGCCAAAGCCATCATCATCATCAACTAGTAATAGCCTAACTTAAAATTTGCGTTTCATAGGATATAGGTATGGGTAAAGATACAGATATAGGGTATAAAAACCTGAAAACATGCAGTGTAAGGGCAACTAATTTTAAACTAAACGTTAGACACGCCCATAGTCATCTGAGACTCGAACGATATCATCTTCACCAAAATAGGATCCGTATTGAACTTCAATTAAAATAAGAGGAATGTTTAGTGTATTCGCTATTCTATGAAAGGACTCCTGTGGAATATGAAGACTTTGCCCTTCTTGCAGCTGAATTTGAACATTGTCTAAAGTGACAGTCGCTGTTCCGTTGACTACCGTCCAATATTCGCTTCGTTTAAAGTGTTTTTGATAACTGAGTCTATGAAAAGGATTTACTAGAATACGTTTAACTTTAGTATAAGATTCGTCTAATAAAACTTCCCACCAACCCCAGGGTGTACGTGTTTTGTTCATTTTTTCTCCAATAAATTAGATTGACTAATTTTTGTATTTGATACCTTAATATAGTCAGAGAAATGTTATGAAAAGTCAATTAATATATAATAAAACAATAGGAATAATTATTACGTGCGCAGGAACGGGTAGTCGGTATGACTCGAACGAGTTAAAGCAATTAGTATGTGTAAATGGACTATCTATTTTGGCACATACCTGTAAATGTTTTTTCTTCTTGGAAAAATTCGTATCAGAAATTATTGTGACGGTGCCATTTTCAAAAAAAAATGAAATTGAAAAGCATATGAAAGATAGTAACTTTCCTTTTAAAGTTAAGGTTATTGTGGGCGGAGCGAGTAGGGCGGAATCAGTCAAACTCGGATTTGAAGCGTTAAGGCCAGTCGATGTTGTGTTAATCCATGATGGGGTTAGGCCAAATGTAAGTACGGCATTAATAGAAAATCTTTTGGGAGCTCTTGAAACAAGGGACGCCGTTGTTCCAGTAACGAGCGTTTCAGACACTCTTAAAACTATCAGTAAAGGAATAATTTCTGGTTCAGTAAATAGGGAGGAGGTAATGGCAGTTCAGACTCCTCAGGGGTTTAACTATTCTTTACTTAAGAAAGCGTATCAATCGTCATTTAGTGAGAATGCAACGGACGAATCCTCTTTGGTTCAAAAGCTAGGCGCGCCTGTTCATACGATTCAAGGGGAAACGAGCAACATAAAAATTACAACAAAGGTTGATTTGTCGTTATTTAAACTATTTTTGGGGGAGTGTTAAACTGTCGTTTATACCGACCCTCTAATCCAGCCTGTAGCCTGTATTTGGCAACCGAACGTCTTGCAATATCCAGTCCGTGAAGGCTTAAATGCGATTGAATTCGTTCGTCAGTCAGCGTCGAATCATTGTTTATAAGTTTTGCAATAATAGATTGGATTTGAATCGCCGTGTACCCTTTATGACCGCGGGGGCACAGCTGTTTTAAAGAGAATATGCCATGAGGTGTTTCAACATATTTGGATGTAAGGATTCTAGAAATGGTTGAAGGGGATAGCGTTAATTCTTTGGACAGAGATTTTTGAAGAAGCGGTTTCATGTATTCTATTCCATTTTCCAAAAAGTCGTGTTGATGAGCTGCTAATTTTTGTGCCATCGATTCTAAATTTTTCCGTCGGTTTTCGATATTTTCTAAAAAGGATGTTGCCCGTTCAAATTTTTGTTTTAAAAATGTTTGAGTTTCCAAATCCAAATTAGGGGTGTCTAACATTTTTTGATACGTAGGAGAAAGTCCTAATTGGAATCCTTTTTTTTCCTCATAATTTATTATTTTAATTTTGCTATCCTCAAGTTCAAAAGAAAAAGAAGGGATTATTACTTTTTCGACAGGTTCATTTGAGAATTTTGAACCAGGTATAGGATTTAGGGTCTGAATAAATTGAATGATACTAGGAATGCCATCTGAAGGAATGTTAAGCCCCTTTTCTAGTGCTTTTAAATTATTATTTCCTATATCTTCCAGATGATTTTGAATAGTTTTTTTTAAAATAGCTTCAAGTTGAGGATTCTCGAAGTTTTTTTGGTGTAATTGAATTAACAAACAGTCTTTCAAATCACGAGCTCCCACGCCTTCCGGTTCGAATGTTTGAATTATTTTTAAAATATCAAATACCTTTCGTTCTTTTACCTGATATTTTTTTTGAATGTCAATTTTGAGGTCGTTATAATTAGAAAGATAACCGCGCGAATCTATTGAATCGATAAGGTCTATCGCGATTTTTGATTCTTTAGGTTTAAAGTTTTCTAAATTTAGTTGATTTAATAAGAATTCTGACAACGAAATTTTTGATGAGTGACTAATAAAATTTTCAAAATCGGCTGAATTATCGGAACTGGAGGAAAAAGAAGTACTTTGTTTAGATAGGCCATCAAATTTAGTAAATTCAAGGAATACGTTTTCATGAACTTCTTGTTTTGCGGACTCTAAAAGAGCGGTGTAGGGGAGTTGAAATGTTTTTAACATTTGTATGATTTTTGGAGTAAGCGTTTGCTTCAATTTTAAGGATTGATTCAGTATAGGCCGTTGTTGAATGTTCATATATCAAGGATAGCATGGGATGTTTCAAAATTATCTAGTTTAAAATTTATCGAGTAGGGAGTTGCCTAAATGGCAATGTCTAAATCGCAACTAAAGATAAAATATGAAAAAATAGTAACACAGGATGTTTCAAAATTATCTAGTTTAAAATTTATCGAGTAGGGAGTTGCCTAAATGGCAATGTCTAAATCG
>JABIQV010000153.1 GCA_018699495.1 bacterium
ATATTTAACTGCATTGGTTTTAATTTTAACGTTTTTATATTTATTCCAAATAGGAAAATTACCCAGTCAGCTCTATTTTTCTACTTTATACGGGCTTGTATTTAGCTGCTTGCTATACCCTATTGTGTGTCATTTTATCTCTATCCGGTCTAAAGCTATTCAGTTTGTGGCCAAGTATAGTAAAGACAGCTTATTAAGCACCATTAGCATCGGATTATTTTTAGGTTTTTTCGCCGCATTTTTTATAACATTATTAATGTGTGTACTGATTAAAATGGGGTTTAGAATTTCGGGAAATAAAGTACATGTTTTCGGTGACTTCTATCATATAGGTATTATGGCACTTAGTTTTTTAGTCGGTTCGCTTTCTATTTTTATCGATTCGTTTTCTAAGCCTATTATAGATAATGCTATTGGAATTAGCGAAATGCTAGGATTTAAAGAAGCAAAAAAACAACAATTGCATACGCTACATGCACATTACAATGTAGGTATGTGCTATTTTCATATTGCCACTATTATTACTGTCTCTTTAACCGTATTTCTTTATCTGGTTCTATTTTTAATTAACGCTTTAACGTCCCCCAAAATAGCTTCTTTATTACACGCTAATAATGCTACCCAAGGCTTTAATTTATCACTATTTAAACACATAGATTTAACGTCTTTAATACATATCTTTGAAATACATTTTTTAAACACAAATTTCATTATGGGCATTATATTAGGGCTAGCATTTTTAATTGGCTCTATTACGCTAGTTATGTGGGGCGTTTCAACAGCTTACAAAAAAATTAACCAGTTAATACAACAAGAACTGGCAGACAACCCCGCTATTTGGACTGGCGAAGAATGCCCAGACTATCTTAAAGGTGTTAGCAGCATTGCCACATTTTCTAATAAATTTATGATGGTATCGTTTGTTTCGATTATATTATTTTCAGTTTCAACTTGGTTTTTGGTAGGCATTGCCGGCACTATTGGATTTTTAATTGGGCTATTAACCGGCGGCTGTATATTAAGTCTGTTTTTTATTGTATCTGGCTATACGTGGGCCAATACAAAACTATTAGTAGAAAACGACCCCACTCTAAAAGGCCACCCAGAACATGTATCGGTAATAGTTTCCGACAAGTTGGGTGATTTATTTAAAGATGCCATTGCACCTATTATTGTCGACTCTATGAAACTTATTATTTTAGTGTCTATTCTCCTAATTAGTTTAATTATTAATATGGATAACGTTATTTCGTTATGAAAACGTTAAATATTCTACAATTAAAAAGTGTATCACAAGCTTCGGCTAAAGAAAGATCAACTTTAAAAGTAACTTTCTCTGAAAAAAAATTGGCCTTTTTAAAAGAAAAAGTACGCCTTTTTGTAGACAAACACGCCTCCATTACCATTACCAATAAAAACAAAGCTATTAAACCAGAAGATGGCTATTTTATTTTTACCATTAATCCAAATGGGTTAGACCTTATAGAATCTTGCAGTATAAAAAAATACCATTTTGAATTTAAATTCTCAGAAAATAAACTTTTTTTAAACTCTAGAGAAGCCGATATAAGCTTTTTAGATTCTTTTATCAGAAAAACAACAACCATAGCCAAAAACGTAGAAAACGACACTGTTTCTATTATTAAAAACGAGGTCCCATTATGAAAACACCAGAACTACCCAAACTATCATTAAGCCAGGCGTTTTCTACAAAACGGTCAGCAACAGCACAAAAATCAAACGCTATGAGTAACACGACTAATCAAACATCTAAAACAGAAAGAAGCCGCGTTTCAAAGTTTATTAAAAACATAAGTGACTTTTTTAAAACACTTTTTAAGCAGCCCAGCTCCACTAATGCACCCTCTATGCCGAATATGACGAATATCCCCATTTCTATCGTAAGCGTATCGACACCTGCAGTTGATAAAGCGTTAGAAAGCAAACAGGCCATTATTAGCACACTTCAAACAGTATTTGAAACGCCCTCTCTTGCTTCAAACACAGAGATAAAAAGCTTTAAGTCTGAATTTGAAGCTCAAGATTTTTCAGAGCTAACATTAAAAGAGTCGCAGTTATTTATGGATAAAGTACAACAAGTGGTTGCTAAAGATTCAGAAGACAAACAGGCCATTATTAGCACACTTCAAACAGTATTTGAAACGCCCGCTTTTGCTTCAAACACAGAGATAAAAAGCTTGAAGTCTGCATTTGAAGCTAAAGACTTTTCAGAGCTAACATTAAAAGAGACTCAGTTATTTATGAGCACAGTAAAACAAGTTGTTGTTAAGCAAGCTAAATTAACTGTAGAAACTAGCAAACAAAGCATTCAATCTCTAATTATTCATTTTGTTAAAAGTACCCACTCTAAATTTCAAGAAAGTATAGCTCCTATCCAAAAAACTGTTATGAAGCGTATTCGTACAATTCAAGCTACAAGAGATTTAGAATCCAAATTTTTTAAAGATACGACTGGTTCACAAGTTTCTACCGAAAAAGGCAAAGAAAACTATCAAAAACTTCTTAACTTATATACAGAAAAACACCTAAAAACCACGTTTACGACCATTATGGGCACCCAATATAGTCATCTAAACGCAGACACAAAAGATGTACAGTTAGGAGGACGGCAATCCAGCCAAATAGACGCCGATATAGAAGACCTATTACTAAATAACCCCAAATTAAAAGCCCAGTATGACAAACAAATAGGCGGGCTATTTACAGGACTTTCAAGCATCTTAAAAAAAGAAACCGAAACACTCATAAAAACAACGTTGGCCAACGACCAAACTATGGCCAACATTAAAGCCTTGCAAGTTTCGATAATCGCTATTCAAGAAACAACAGAAGGCCTTGATCAAGCCAATAGCCAATGTGGTGGTTCAGATGACACAGCACTTAACCAAACATTTCACTCAGCAAAAGAGTTAATGACTATTTCAACAAATTTCAGTCATTTTTGTCAAAATTTTATTGAGGGATTTCATTCAAAAACCCATATTGATAAGACGTCTATTAAATCAATAGTGCAGGCAATTGCTGACTCGGATCAGAAATTTCAAGCCATACCAGCCAGCAAAAAAGATGCCTATATTACGGCCCTAACAGAGCATTTAAACCACCGCTTAGAACATAAAAAAGTCATACAAAAAACCTCCCAATCTATGGGTAGTATAGACACCAGTAAGTTAGCTACCTTTAAACTAAAGTCAGCAAAGCCAAGCACCCAAAAAACATGGCATAAATTATTTTCACAAAAAAATAAGTTTCTAATCACTAAAAGCAAGGGCGAGCATATGGAGCTTTTTAATAAAATATCGGCTAAATTAGAAGCAAAAATAAAAATACATACCGATCTAATAGGTAAAAAAGACATTAAAAAAATGATACAAGAAAGCCTTTCAGAAATGTCGGTAAACAGCTCTCATCAAGAAGCCTTCACGCAATATGTAACAGACTATGTAATCGATCGTTTGGAGCACAAAAACACACTTTCAACCCACGACGCCGGCGCCATATTAACACCTAACAAAACCGTAAAAATAGCCAGTAAAAAACCCGAATTTACACAAAGCCCATTACAAACAGAACCTACATTCAAAGAGGCTTTACATAGTATGACTCCGCAATTAAACATGCAGATGAAAGCATCTATTCAAACGGCCTATAATAGCCGAGGTCTAAAAAGTAAAGTCGAAAAAATGACACAACAACTACAATCAAACAAAATTAGCAAACAAGCGTCTTCATTGAGAACTACTTTCAACCTAAACAACCAACGAATTTTAAATTATATTAGAACAAAATCTTATTCTTCAAAAGATGCTAAAAAAGAAGAAAAGCCCGAATTGTCAGCGCTAGCCGAAAAACTGTCTCCATTTGCCACATTATCAGACAGTATTACTGCACTTCTTAACGGTGATTCTTTCGATTACTCAAAATTAGCAAGCCTTTCTAAAGATGCAGACGCTATACTAGACGCCCTAGACTCTGTTAAACATTTAGCTCAAGATAATGCAGAAAGACTTAATCACTTAATAGAGACAGTACCATTAGCCGGAACATTATTGTCGGCCGCTAATATTATTAAACACATTGCAAATGCGGCTAACAAGGAAGATGAAGTAAAAACCTTACGAGAAATGGTGGCACACGTACAGTCTGAAGACCTAACGACACTATTTGACAAACAAAGTCCTCGCGTTGAAACATTTGCCAAATTACTAACCAGTAAAGACGACCGAGACAAATCGTTGGCGCAAGCCGTTTACTCTTCTATAAACCTTGCATCTGCACCATTAGGCATATGCGTAGGGTCTTTGTTAAACGAAGTGGTAGACACTTTTTCTGAAGGTCACTTAAACATTGAAGACTATCATCAGATTGCTGAAAATATAGTAACGTTAAATACACAGTACAGCCAACTAGCTACAAAAACTCAAAAAGAGGCTACTCACACGTTTATAGACTGTTTGCGACAAGAATCGCTAGTAGGAGATGAGGATGCTGTGAATGACGCATTTGTAGACTATGCAACGGCTGGTGTAGACCCACAAAAAGTAGCTGCAGAAATTAGTCATATGTCTTTTTGAGCAATAAAAAAAACACCTATTCGTCTCCCCAAAAAAAGCTAAAATATGCCTATCTATCGTTATCATTATTGGGATATTTTTAATGACAGAATCGATCATAAAAAACAAATTCGAATCGATTATTTCAGAAAAAACAATTTATTTGTAACAGCTAGAACCTTTCGTTTAACAGTTCTTCCATTTGGCATTTATTTTAAAGATGTCGATATCTACAGCAATCAGTTACCGTATAAACACATGATTCACATAAAATCAGTCCACGCGATTGGACAGTTAAATAAACTGATAAATAAAACGATAACAATAGAGAGTTTACACATCGAAAAACTAAATTTCAGTAAACCAGACCAACCGTCAGACTTATCTAACTTAATGACAAATTTTGATAAAAAGGCTTATTTAAAAACACATATACAACCATTAGAAAAGTCACTAAAGCAGCTATCTATAAAAACCCTTTCTAAGCCCGAGTTAGAAAAAGCAAAACTTAACTTAAAAAAACAGGCCGATAAGCAATACCAAGACATTTTAAAAGACCTTAATATTGCCACATTAGAGTCGGGCCAATTTACAGCCTCTGTTTTGTCTAAAAGTGTATTATATTATATAGAGAAAGCCGGCAATTTAATGACCGCGTTAAACACAATGGCTAATACATCTAATATTACTATTAAAACAATGGTAATAGAAGGTGAAGATGCGTTAAACAGGCCATTTGAAGGCAGCCTTACCACACAGCCGCACTCTAACGCTTTACAATATAACGTTACGTCTAGAGACCTATCTACACCCGCCTACTATACATTTTCTGTTAATGGCAGAATTGCCAACCATTATCTCAAACCGATTCCTTCCGAATATATTGAAATAAAACCCATGAGCCAACAACAGCAATTTGTTACTATTCATATTCATGGAGCCATAAAGTATCCAGGGGTCTATAAACTTGACGCCTCATCTAGACTAATCAATCTCATTACCCTTGCTGGTGGGCCTAAAGAAAATGCTGATTTATCTAGTCTAAATTTAGCCAAACTATTATCAGATGGGCAAAAATTTCATATTCCATCTATAACTAAAGAAAGTCCCAAATCATTATCATCTTTAAAAACCAAGTCCTCCATCAATGTAAACATAAACAATGCCCCTAAAAACGAACTTACAACGCTTCCAGGCATTGGCCCCTCAACGGCACAAAAAATTATTGATTACAGAGAAAAAAATGGTGGGTTTCAGAATCTAAAAGACATGCTCACTATAAAAGGTATAGGTCCTAAGTCTTTTGTTAAAATTGAAGAAATGATTTCGTTATAATATGCGAGTATTCACTCTTTATTGACCAAGGGTAGAAATCTCTGAAAAATCCGTAAATACGCCGTCCACCCCAAGCTTTGCCATTCGATCAAACTGTTCTTGGGTATTGACCGTAAAAACGAATACCTTTTTATTTAAGCCATGAACATACGTCACGTTTTCCTCTGTTATATGATCTACATCAAAATTAACGGACACAGGATCAATGGTAGCTACACGTTCTTTCCAATCTGAACTGTCTTCCCTCACTAGAACTGAAAAATTTCCCTCCGGAATTAAGGCTTTTGCAGCATCCAATTCGTTTTTTAAAAAGGAAGAAAAAATAATAGTCTGCTTCAAGTAGGATTCATCTTCTCTCTTTTGTTGCACTATCGAATCGACAAGAAATCCCGTCCCTTCTCCTTTTAATTCGATATTTATTGTATGCGAAGAAGGAATAACTTTCATAACTTCCGCAAGAGTTGGAATTTTTTCGCCATTTATTAATGTTAACTTTTGAATTTCTGAGTATAACATCTCTCTGATAAGCCTAGGATCCTTTGTTGTCGTCAGTCGAGACAAATCAAAATCATGATAAACGATTAAGACATCGTCTACCGTGGCATGAATATCAAACTCTACCCATGTGCCTGAATAATTGGATAACCTACGAAATGCAGTCAACGAATTTTCTAAATAAAGATTACTTATCCCCCTATGGCAAATAATTATCATCGCTGATAGCTCCTGATCTGAGGGCCTAGCACCCAATATTTTGTGCCCTATCACTACATTTTATATTTATCATATTTCTACTAAAAAATACATTTAGATTAATTTAAGATGCACATTTAATACCATTAAATCACCTCAAATATTGATTTTTTTAAATAAATCGGGTATATCGGGTATATATAGATGCCAAGATTTATGACTAAATATTGACTAACTTAAAATAATTAACCAAGTCCGCCGGTAAGCATCCCATAAAGGAGCCTTCCATGAGTGAAGAATTAAAAAAAATCAACGACATTGTTAAGAAAAAATCTGTTTTCATAGATGCCCTACTTGAAGAAGCAAAAAAGGTAATCGTCGGACAAACTTACGTTCTTGAACGTTTATTAATAGGCGTGTTAACCGGAGGACATATTCTTCTAGAAGGTGTTCCTGGACTTGGTAAGACATTATCGATTAAAACCTTATCGTAAGTCTTAAAACTAGACTTCAAGTCAAACCTTAAATTCGAAATGTTGGGCTTTTTTGGAAGAACAATTAGATAGTCTTTTTTTGAAAAAGGGCGGAAAAATGAAACGATACTACGACATCCAACCTCATTTTGTTAGCCACCTTCTTGGACGACAAACCCACGATGGGGACCCTTTTAGGGATTATAAAACTAGGCCCCTTCAAGTTGGATGGGCCATTTCAAATGAACCAGGACTTTATGGAGCGTTTGAAATTTCAATTGATGGCGTTCACTAGGAAGAAGTCATTGGCATTCGAATTGAAGATGACTTAATTGTAACGGATGATGGATGTGAAAACTTGACTGGATGTCCTAAAGAAATTTTGGATATTGAGAAACTCTATTCAATTTCACTAGTGTCCAGTAAAAATAAAAAAGTCTCCCCACAAAATAGGCACAAAAAAACACGTCGTAGACGTGTTTTTGATTGTTGATATAGGCTACTCTTTGTATTCAGCAAAAATCCAAAGGAG
>JABIQV010000012.1 GCA_018699495.1 bacterium
ATGTAATAAGAAGTCCATCTGGTAATATTTGTACTTTTTCATTAAAGTCGCTGTAATGGCCGTATCCTTTTAACTTGATATCTATGTCGCTTACATTGACGGTATAGGTTGAGTTTATAAGTGCTGAGAAATATTGATTGTTCTCAGAATCATTGTCAGGTGAAGTGATTCCTTCGTTTAAACCAATAAATCCATTTTTTGATCTGTAGTCAATTTGAGAGTCAATGGAAAATTGCTTGTTTGTTATCGAGGCAAATAAGGTTGCTTTTTTATCTTTTGAGGAAATTGTACGGCTGAATCCTTGTTGAAACGTATCTGATATTCCGTTGGATGCAGTATAGTTGTCTTTTTCAAGTATGAATGGGTAACCGTTTGTTTGGTAATAATTTGCATTCATGACAATATCGTAGCCACTTATGTTGTTAAAACTCGTCAACGCATTTAATGATTTATATCCAAAACTTCCCGATTGCATGGTTAGTTTTGATCCGCGTATGTCGTGTGGTTTTTTCGTTATTAAGTTGATGACACCAACTAGTGCATTTGCCCCATACAAGGCGCTAGCTGGACCTCGGATAATTTCTATTTTATAGATATTTTCTAAGGGAATCGTGTCATACATGTAGCTGATTCCACCGTCATGGGCATATCGATTTAAAGGTTGGCTATTTAGTAAAAATAATAGCCTCTGATTTCTCGCTGTGAGGTGTCCTCGAGATTGCATGGCAATTAATCCACTTTTCGCCATAACAGAGAAAAATCCTGGGATAGTATTTAGAATGTCACCAATGTTTTTGGCGCCCATATTTTCTATGTCTCGTCCGGTAATAACGGTTACAGATGCAGCAGCTTGTTTGATGCTTTCTAAAACCTGTGAAACTGAAATGACATAATTTTCTGCTTTTAACCAGCTTAGCTCTTCCGTAAGGTCGTCTGACTCGATAGTCCATAAATTGCTATTATCGAGATTTGTCGAATACAACGTAGATGTACAATTAATAAATAGAAGGAGTGTCACTAAGAATAGTTTTTTTATAGATGGAATCAAAGGTGAGTACTCCTTATTTTTTTTTTGTTAATTGGAACATTGTAAGTATATCAATTTTTTTTTGGACCTTAAATAAGATATATTGGTTTATGATACGATAAACTAAAATAAAGGGTGTTTTGATTTGGTCTGATTATAACTATTACAAATAGTTTCAGTTATTGAGAAAAAACTATTAATATAGTCTATATTGAATAATAATAATTTATATTTATTTTTAGGTGTTTAAAAAGATAAGTTTATAGGTAGTATAGATATGGGGGGGATACCTCTATTAGAAAGGATAAATTATGGGCTTTGAAGGATTTGATTTATTTCGTAAAAAGGCAGATGAAAAGACGAAAAAGCCTCTTATTTTAATTATAGATGATGATGTGAGTGTTCGGGAATCAATGAGGATTATTTTAAGAGATAAATATCGTGTGGTTCTGTGCTCGAGCGGTGAGCAAGGTATTCAAGACATTCAAAAAGAAGTTGATGCTGTTATTTTAGATATTAAAATGCCAGGGCAGGATGGATTTCAAACGTGTAAACAAATTAGTAAAAAATTTCCACAAATGCCAATTATTTTTTTCTCAGCTTATCAAGATTTAAAAGATCCTTTTGAAATTATGAATGATTATCATCCATTTGGATATATTAAAAAAGGGGTCGATAATTCTGAAATATTGGATTTACTTGGACGAGCTGTAAATTATTCCAAACTGTATTGTATACGGTCTACTTAGCAATATTACTTTATAGCTGACCCACATTGAAATTTCTGGTTCTATTGGGGTATTTGTGGATAGATATGGATGGGATAGAAATCTAAAGATCGAGATTTTAATTTCGATTAGCTATTTTATAGAAACTGGCTGAATAAAAGAAATGGAAGAGGGAAGGCTATTTTAAACAGATCATTTTTTATAAAAGGAATTTTTTTTATTCTTATAGGGATAGTTTCATTTGGAGCTCTCACGGCTAAAAGTAAGAGTCTATTTTACTTTTATAATCCAGATACTAATGTAACGAAATTTGCGTCTCTTAAAAAGTCGTTTGATTTGTATCTTTCTGATTTTGGCGCGTATGAATTTCAAGCGTTTAAAAAGAGGAAGGTATTCGAAGAACAAGTACTATTGAATAATGAATGTGTTGTATTGATTCCTAGTTGGTATTACAAAAATTTTAATTCAGATCTTAATTTAAAACCAGTTTAAATAGCTAAATCCAATGATAAGATAAAATATAAGAAAAAGTTGGTATCCAAACGAAATATTAGATATATGAACCAATTGAAAAGCACTACCATTGCTTCGTCTGGAGATAAAGATATTGTTCAAAAATTATTGAATGAGATGATTTTGGAAAATGGACTGGCTCAAACATTTAAAATATTGATTGTTCCAAAGGATATTGATGCTTTGATGGCCGTTGAATTTGGAATGGCAAAAGCTGCCTTAACAAACGAGAAGTCTCTCGATAAGCTTAAATTAGTTGCTCCTAAACAGTATAGTAAATTAACTACATTGACTGAGAGTCACGAAAAGTTTTTGCCGGTAGTCGCTATCCCTAACCTGGCTCAATTGGATAAGTTTTCCTTTATGTCCGTTATTAAAGAAATGCAAATGAAGCATCAAGGCAAAAAGTTATTAAAAAGGTTAGGGTTTGATTCATGGGAAGATATCGATGATCGTGTTCTTGAGGAGTTAAACACATGATGTTGATTAATAGACTTAACGTTTTTGATTTTAAGGTATATTTGTTTAGTTTATGTTTTATTATTATTATGTCTGGGACACCTTTCTCTTTAGAAGGATATCCCGTTGTTATGGTATTAAATTCTAGTCCTAGTGTTGAAAAATATCGTACGGTTCATAATGAATTTAAGGAAACATTAGGGTTTCCGGTTATTGATGTAGATATTTCAAAGAAGTGGATGACTAAGACACGGCTTCAAACTAAAATTTTGGAAGAAAATCCCGACGTGATTTTTTGCATAGGGTCTCAGGCTTATTTGATGGCGAACGAAATTAATCCGGATGGAAAGATTGTTTTTTCGATGGCAATAAATTGGAAACGGTTTGAATTGGGTAAGAATTCAAAGGGGATTTCAATGGAGTTGAATCCTCAATTAGAATTGTTTGTTTTTAAATATTTATTTCCTGATATTAAAACTATTGGAATGATTTATAGTGAAAAGTTTAATAAGGAATGGGTACAGTTGGCTGTTAACTCTGCAAAAAGCATGGATATTAATTTGGAAATCATATCAATTGATGAAGAGAGTCATGCTTTAGACGACTTAGGAAGAATTTCGGACTCTATCGAAGCATTTTGGATGATTCATGATCCTTTGGTTTTGGCAGATAAGGAAACGGTTGTGGGGTTATTTTCTTTTTTAAATGATCGACAAATTCCAGTTTTTGCCTATCATAAAGCGTTTGCAAGTTTAGGTGCCACCTTAGTTATTTCTCCTGATTTACCTACGATTGCGAGACAGGGTGCTCAATATACGGAAGCGTTACTTTTTGGTTCTGATCTTAGTGATGATGCTGTTCAAATTCCTGCGGGGTCTCATTTGAGTATTAATTTAAAAATCGTTGCAGAGTATGGTTTAAATTTTAATGAAGATGGCTTGCAAATGGTGAATGAGATTATCGATGAATAATCAGATATATACAGATCCTGTTAAGTTAACTCAAAGTATTTTTGGAAAATTATTGATAACAATGGTTATGTTATTACTATTAATTATCGTTATTTTTACGACAATTCAAATTCAGTCTGAAAAAAACATATTGGTTATGAAGGTTAATGAAAATATTAGTGAGATGAAATTGAATATACAAAGAGAAGGTCGGTCGTTTTCAAACAGTCTGGGCAGACTTACTGAAAATTCTATCGCGTCCTATGATTTTTTTGCGTTATTTGAAAGTATTCGAGAGGCTGTTGATTTAGAGCCGAATTTGTCTTATGCAATATTAATGAATAAAGAGCGAAAGGCGTTGCTACATACAGATCGGCCTGATTTAGAACAGGAAATATTAGTTAAAAATTATGATATTTTCGCTTCTCAGCAAGAGCGGCCTGTTTTTCAAGAACATGTATCTGATCAGATAACGTATTTAGAGTATGTGTTTCCTATTCAGATTAGTACCTCAACTTGGGGACATTTGAGGCTTGGTTTTTCATTAATTGCCCTAGAGAAAAAAATCGAATATTCTGAGAACGAAATAAAAAAGCAAATACGGCGTATCGTATTTCGGTCTGTCGTAGTAGCTGGTATTTTTATGATTTTAGGAACGTTTGTTGTTTTCCTCCTTTCTAGAAAAATATCACGACCAATTTCTGTTTTAACTGCATATTCAATTGAACTTGCTAACGGTAATTACGGGTTTAAACCGGATAAAAAATTAATAGGAAAAGATGAAGTAGGACGTTTAACGTCTTCGTTTGGGATGATGGCTACTAATATTAAAAATGCAAATGATCAATTAGAGGGATACAGCCACAATTTGGAAAAAAAGGTAAAAGAAAGAACGAAAGAGCTGGAGTCTGTAAACCAAGAACTTAAGAATTTTGCTTACATTGTTTCTCATGATTTGAAAGCGCCGCTAAGATCTATAGGGTCTTTGGCCAGTTGGTTGAAAACTGATTATGAGGACAAATTAGATGATGTAGGAAAAGAGCAGTTGGATCTTTTAGTAGGTAGGGTTAATCGAATGCACGCGTTAATTGGAGGTATATTACAATATTCAAGAGTGGGCAAGGTTGAGGAAATTACGGCTAGAGTAGACGTGACGTTTATGCTTAATGACGTCATTGATATTTTGAATTCTCCTAAAAATATAAAAATTAGTCTTGATACAGATTTTCCAACTATTGATTTTGAACCGACTCGAATTCAGCAAGTTTTTCAAAATATTATTAGTAATGCAATTAAATATATTGATAAGCCTAAGGGGCTTATTCATGTGGGATGCAAAAGTCATGGCGAGTATTGGGAATTTTATGTTTCTGATAATGGGCCTGGGATTGACAAGAAATATCACGACAAGGTGTTTCAGCTTTTTCAAACGTTACAGTCTAAAGACAGTTACGAAAGTACTGGGGTTGGGCTAAGTATTGTTAAAAAAATTATTGAAACAAATGGTGGACGCATATCGATTGACTCTATAGTAGGAAAAGGAACCACGTTTAAGTTTCTGTTATTAAAGGGAAAAAATGATGTTAAAAAATAAGGATATATTATTGATTGAAGATGATTCTATAGATGTTATGTCTTTTAAACGAGCGCTGGTACGATTAGAAATTAAAAATAATGTTCGACATGTTGAAAATGGGGAAGAAGCCTTGGCGTATTTGTCTAATTCTGAGAACTCTAAACCTGGCATTATATTTATGGATATAAATATGCCTCGGATGACGGGTCCTGAGTTCTTAAAAATGGCTTTAGAAATGAAGCTTATTGGTTGTATTCCAGTGGTTGTTTTGACAACGTCTCGAGAAGAAAAAGACAAAATTGATTGTTTTCACCTAGGTATTTCCGGATACATGATAAAAGATATTGATTTTGAAGATTTTGTTATCACGATGAGAACAATTTTTAATTATTGGGCCTTGTGTGAATCTCCAGGCTTGTAAAAGGAGCGTATGTTCATGAAACGTTTTTCGATTTTACTTATTGAAGATAACATTATTGATCAAATGGCCTTTAAACGTATAGTTAAAACACATGGTCTTGATTTGGATTATCAAATTGCGGGGTCGTTTGCAGAAGCTAAAAAAATTTTAGATAACGAGTCTTTTGACGTAATCGTTACAGATCATGATTTAGGTGATGGGTCTGGATTTGATGTTCTTGAATTGGAACGAGAAGAACCAATTGTTTTTGTTACGGGAGGAGGGGATGAAGAAATTGCTATTCGGGCGATGAGGGATGGCGCCTTTGATTATTTATTAAAGGACCAAGACTTAAATTACTTAAAAGTTCTTCCCATGACGGTAAAAAATGCGGTTCGCTTAAAATCGGAATCAGATTTGTTAGATATGTTATCTCATTCACTTATGAGCACAAAGGATAGTGTTTATATTACAAATTTGGATGGCGATATTCAGTTCGTAAATAAGGCATTTTCTGAAACCTATAATTATGCAGAAGATGATATTAATGGAAAAAATAGTCGTCTGCTATGGAAAGATGAATGTGTTATCGATGTCGAAGGTAATGAATGGAATGAACATATGTTTCACAAAACTCAATGTGATAAATTATTCCCTGTTTCGATTTCTGAATCGTTTATATTGGACAAAAAAGGTTTGAAAAACAAAAAAGTATATGTCGTTCGTGATATTACTAAGCTAAAAAAAGCAGAGGATGAGTTAAAAGCGTCTCAGGCAAAAATTTTACAATTAGAAAAAGAGTCTACAGAACGACAAATGGCAGGCGGTTTTGCTCATGAAATGAGAAATGCGCTTGCTGGTGCGAAGCTAATGTTGGAGCCTTTATTAAATGATCCTGAACATGAACATAAGAGTAAAATGCTTCAAAATAGTGAAACTCTAAAACAATTGTTCACTCTTTTAGAGCCTCAAAAAGAGAGACTTCCGATGGACTCGATATTATCTTTAATTCAAGGTATTTTTGAAAATGAAGAAAAATTGGATGAAGTACTTCGTCTTGTGCAAAAGGCAACGTTGAGAGGCTTAGACATTACGGAACAAATTATGAACTATTCTGAAGTAGGAAAGCAAAAAATTGGGGATAAACTTATCGATTTCAATTTACTTTTACAAGATATTCTTAAAATGACGGATAATCAAATACGTCCAAATGGAATAATTGTGGAGACGAACTTTTCTAAAGCGATTCCGTCGATAGTTGGCGATGAATCGCAGTTTGAGTCCGTGTTCAAGAACATAATTTTGAATGCTAAAGACGCGTTAATTGATTCATCATTACTCATTCGGAAAGTCAAAAAAATAGAAGTTTCTTCCGAACTATTGGATGCTCATACGATTTCTGTAAAAATTAGGGATAATGGAGTAGGGATACCAAAAAAGAATATTTCCAGAGTTTATGACGCGTTTTTCTCGACGAAACCAGAAACAGGAACAGGTTTAGGATTAGGGATGGTCAAAAAAATTGTAAATTTATATAACGGTGAATTGATTATAGATAGTGTTGAAAATGAATGGACTCAATTTGATATTCGGTTTGATGTAAATAGATGAGTGAAAATCCTTTATTATTTTATCGGGCATTTGGTGAAACGGGAAACCCGTGCATTCTAATTTTGCATGGGTTACTTGGATGTTCTGATAACTGGCTGACTGTTGCTAAGAAACTTTCTGCTAATTATTATGTATTAATTATTGATTTACGAAATCATGGTCAGTCATTTCATCATGAATCTATGTTTTATTCTGAAATGGCAAAAGACGTCGAAAATTTAATTTTATCATTGGGTTTAAAAGAGGTGAGTTTACTTGGTCATTCTATGGGTGGAAAAGTCGCAATGGAATGTTTGAAGCGAAAAAAAGTACCCTTTAAATTAGCTGTAGTTGTAGATATCGCTCCTAAACCATATGTTGGTGAGCATGCTGTCATATTATCGACTCTACAGTCCTTAGATTTGATGGTTTCCGAGAGATCCTTGTTAGATTCTCAATTGTCTAAAAAAATTGATTCATTTATGTTGAGGCAGTTTCTTTTGAAAACAATAACACGGAAAAATGGAGTATTTATATTTAAAATTAATATAGAGGCAATTATTTCTAATTATGAAAGTATACTAAATTTTAACCCAAGACAGGGTGATGATTATTTTGATTCGGATGATGATAATAATTCTGAACAATTTAACACGGGTGATGATTACTTTCAGTCTTTGGTTCCTATATTATTCGTGAGAGGGGATAAGTCTTCGTATATATCCCATAAGGACATTAATTTTATTCGGTTAATTTTTAAAAATTCATTTTTTGAGACCGTTGAAAATGCTGGTCATTGGGTGCATAGTGAAAATCATCACTCATTTATGGAGGTAGTAACGAAATTTTTAAATACTAGGATGTAAGTAGAGTATTGATATGGTGATTTTCCTCATGTCGGAGCATAAACGAGTTATCCATTTTAAGGGAGTTGACTCATTGCTTTATCTATTTCTTTATCAAAATTCTTCATTTTATTAAAAAGGATGAGATTCTTTCTCCAGCAATTGTAAAGCCTTTTTTTAAGTTTTGGGCAGTCAGTATTTAGGTCGGGAGAAGTAATTTTCAAAAGAGTTAGATAACTTTGAATTAGACCGGATAACGTATATATTGCACTTGATGATTGGAAATATTTATTTTAATTCCCGAAAATACCTATCAAATTGATGCCATTCAAAAATTACTCTTTCTTTAGATCCTTTTTCAGTAGAAAAATATGAATTTCCATCATTTGGATTATCTGATTTAACGAAAAGTCGGCCATCTTTTATTACAGCAGACTTTGAATAACCCGCTACTAATTGTTTCATTTTGTTTTCACTATCATGTGCTGAATAAAATGAATCCATAAGTTGATCACTACTCACATTCACCATTGGAACTGCCGTTCTTGTAAACCCTGCTATAAAAGGAAATAAAAGCCTACCTGATCTACCATTTCCGTCTATAAAAGGCTGTATTTTTTCATACTTAAAAAAAGCATATCCTAAAATATCTGCTGTAAACATAGCGTTTCCGTTTGGGCACTTGCTTAATTTATCATTTAACTCTAGGACAAAGCTATCCATCTGAGATTTAACTTCTGTGTGTTTTGTACCGGTATGTATTACGGTCGCGTCTCCACCAACCACCTGTACTTCATGCGGGCGATTTGGACCTCTTAATTGCCCTAGTCCTTCTTTTGGAATGTCATGACCTACAGTATGAGACTCCGTAGTAATCATTTTTTGCCATTTTAAAAAATGTTCAACAGTTATAGGTTTTTTATCTACTCCAAGTTGGTATGCCTCTAAATATGCTTTCCCATGACCTTGTGACATACTTTCCGGTTTTGACATATTAATTTCAGTTACATTCTCTATATAATTACTTGCAGATACGAACTTTGCTGCTCTCGCTTTTTCCTGACTTATAAACACTGCTTTCTTGTCCACTTTAACTGGACTAGCTACACTGCCCGCAGCTTTTGCTTCCTCACTTCCGGCGGTTCTATTCATTATATTCCTCCATTTTTAAATACCCTATTTATTTTTTGACTATACTAATTGTGTTATTAAACCCAGCAAGCATAAACTGTATATGTCTATCTGGATTTGGAACATAGTCAATTACATATCCCATTTTTACCTTTTCTGGATATTCCCCGACCCTTCCAAAGCAGGCATTTTGAAAAAACATAGGATCATCTCCGTCACCTGTAAAAGGAGGTAAATCAAACTTTTGACATATCATTTGAATGACTGACCGAGATGCTCTCCCATTTCCATCACTGAAGGGATGTAATGAAACTAGCCTTTCATGTGCCTTTCCAGCCAAAAGAATGGGATTCCCATAACAACCCGAAGGAGAGTCCTCTGTTTCAGACTTTACACCGGTTCTACATTCTTCTATTCCTTCATTTAACCAGTATACAAACTTCTCCATCGCTTGTTTAACATAAATTTGGGGACAATATTGCAGTTCTTCCCTTGCAGCATATATGTCACAGTCTCTTAATTCATCTATAGGTCCTCCATTTGCAGAAGTACCTTTGTTTATACTTTGGTTTAAAGACATTAAGTCGCTTAATTCTATTGGTTCCGTTTTTTCTGCTAACAATTGTACTGTTTGCTGTACATTTTTTAAATTTTTGATTGCATTTATCTTATCTGCACCTACTTCAGTTCCATATCTTAATGTCATTGACACTGAATTATCCTTTTTTTGTAGTGCCGCTTGTGTCGCTGGCGGTAACGATTTAATGTCTAGCGTTTTTCCTTGATATTCCTTTAACTTTTCATTTGCATCCTTAATTGCTTCCGCACTTGGCGGTCTAGCAAGTAATACATTCATATTGTAATTACATAATTTTTGTTGATCTGCATTGGTTAGATAGTTTCTTAATTTGCCTAGGTTAATAGTGCCATTCTTTTCAACAGCTTCGTCTATTTTATCCTCTGGTATGGCACCTTTTTCCTTTAAGTCCGCCACTAAAGATTTGTCTGTTTTTGCTGAAATTGTACTAGGTTTAGCACTACTCCCTCCAAAAAAACTCGTTTTTTTATTCTCTGTAATAGATATCGTTAAGCCTTCTGGTTTTTGTCTAGATATTTCAAATTTTTTTAAGGCTGTAATTGCCTGATTAATGGTTGTTTTGTCCACACCATTCTGTGTGCAAAATTCTTCGAACTTTTGTATATTTTGTTTTGCTTGAGTTAATTGTTCTGGGCTAAATTTAATTTTTGTTTTGATTTGTTTAAGTTTTCCTCTAAAATTAGTTCTTCTGGTTCGTCCTATATTTGGTCCGCTATTACTTGATTGGGTATTCATAATTAATCTCTATTTAACCCGGGTATATGTGCCAATATTTGTTGTTTCTACAACATCTTTATTCACAAATTCAAGACAAGCTATAAATAAACTAGTTTGTATTGGGTTCAGCGTTCCCATGTTATTAATAAGAATTTGTCTCGATCCAAGTGTATATTTAAGCTCTAAATTATTTTTCTTGATCTTGACTAAAACCGTCTTGCTATTTAGTTCGCATTTAAACTGTGGAAAATTGACAGACACCGATTCATTTTTAGATTCAATAAATATTGAAATAAAATTACGTATTAACCTTTCTAAATCATCAAACAAACTCTTTCTAGCGGCAGGTGTTAAATTCTGCTTGGTATCTGAATCTTCCTTACTTTTAAGGTCATTCAAATCTGCCTGCTGAATTAAATTTGTTATATTTATGTTTTCGATAGGAGTACTCCTAAATTATTTTTACCCTAAAAAGGAGTAATTCAAACATTGTTTAGGGCTTAAGAAGACTATTTTGATATGCGCCACGTATTTTAAATGGGTGCAAGTGTTGTTGATAGTCACGTTTTAGGTACATCTTTTAATGTGTGTCTTTGAATAGTTTTTGTTGGTTATAACCCTTGTTTTTTTAGCTATCTATTTTAGTATGCCATCCACTTTTTCAACTTCATAATCCAAAATATTTCAAATTTATAATAAATTCAAAAATTTAGGCTTAAACAAAGTGGAAAAATAAGAAAAAATGGAGGAATCAAAAGAAAAACTTCAATTAAGTGAGGGTAATAATCTAATCATTTATGAAACTGATGAAGGTGATTTTTAGATAGAAATAAAATATTATAAAGAATCCATCTGGTTTACCTTTTTAGACAAAGTGATTAGAGTAGATTATTAGCGGTAATTTTTAATGAGGAATCTTATAAAAGGGGATGTCTCATGGAAAAGACGACGGTATGTATCTCTCGGTCGAATTGTTGAGTAACGTTTAGCCTATTTGATTTTGTTCTGAACAACTATTTGTTGAAATGTTCGTTGTAAAGAAGAGGAGGCCAATTGGCGGTCTGTTTTAGTTGCTAAGCGCCTAACCACACTTTGAAAAGAGTTTTCTCGTTTTTCTGTTACTTTCTTGACCGTGGTTCTAGTCTTGTGAATTTTCCTACTTCCTGCAACCTTTTCTACTACCATCATTGTTTGATTGCTATTTGTTTTTGCTAATTGAAGGGGTTCTTGTGATAAGCTTTTATTGCCCATGTATTGGGTATCTTTATCTAAATAATAGGTTTCTTGAAGAACTGCTACATAAGGGTGTCCTAATACTTTCCATTGACTCATGGAATATTTATTGGGATTTGAACGCCTATACTTTAAAAATCGATCGTATTCTACTTTTGCTTTGGTGTAAGATGGGTTGTCCCATGCGCCGTATATCGGGGATAACGTGACAAGTGATAGTAGTACAATTATTAACCCTCGTTTTAAATGCTTCATACAGCTTTATATGCAAATTTTATGCCAATTTAGAGATGTTTATGACTTTTTACTAAAAAATAAATATATTTTTTATATATTTTTTCATAAAACTGTAGTCTTTAATTAAGGAAATCGTATAATTTTTGATTTATATTCTGTTTAAAGTATATTTTTACAAATTATTTTTAATTAACAAATGCAATGTATTTTTTAGGTGTATAACCATATTCCCTTTTGTTTTCATTAATATGTTGTAATTTTCTTTTTTGTTGTACATTTTTGTACCATTTTAAACTTCCAATATTATTTTTATACATTTTTGTAACTATTTTATTTAAGAAGTGCTGATATTGATTGGCTATCGTGTGCTGTTCTTTTGATCTTTAATATGAGGGATCTATTGGTGTTGTATCGATATATGTGCCTAGGGGCTCGTTAAATTTTATCTCTTTTCGGATAGTATTAAAGTCGTTTATAACGATATCTTTATTGGGTGCACTTTTTTCGGTGTAGCGCTTCTTTTGTTTGTGTCTTTTTAGCAATTCTATTACTTCAAGTAGTTTTAAATCGTATTGGGTATGGAATTTGCCGTCTTTCGTACGGACTAGTTTCAGATATACGATTGTCGTTTGATTGGGTGCATCGAATATCCATTTTTCAGTGGTCCCGATTTCTTCAGTTGAAATTAGTTGGCCCCAGTCAGACTTTAATTCTGTAATTCCTTTATGTACAGTGTATTTTAAGGTTGATATTGGGAAAATTTGAGGTGTGAGTAAAGGTGCTAATAAAAAAATAACGACATATATAGCCAATTTATTTTTGAATGATATGTTTTTAGTTTTATTATTGTTTAAGTTAATCATGATTTATTTTCGTTTTTAGTTGATTTTATCGTCTATTTATTGGGCTCTATTTACGTATGCCCATTTCTCTTTTCGTTTAAACGTTTTTAGTCTAAGAACAATAATTTTTTAAAGTTATCCACATAGGCGATGCGACTTATCCACATATTTTCTTTTATTTAACAATTCCGTTTTTATTACTTCTTATATTGGAAATAAGAATAATATTGCTATGGTTACCCGCGCAATTTTAGCAAGATTGGGTCCCGTGTCCTTCTTTCCCCATGTTATCCACAGGGTTTATTTCTATTTTACCTATCTCTATTTCTTTTTAATTTCCATATAAAATAGGAAATAGAAATAATAACGAGGTTTTTGTTATGCTTTTAAGGAAAGTCAAGTCTTGATTTAGAAATAAAATATTTATTACAATACACAGATGAGTAATGGTAATAATAATGAATTCATTTCTATAAATTGGTGTTCAATCGTAATAAAGGAAATAGATTGTGCCTAAATTAGAAGGGTTTCCTAAAGTGTCCTTAAGAAAGAGCCTTAATTTGGCAGACGTTGTCCATTCGTTGGGTTCGGCTTGTTCATCTCTTGCATGTGCACAGAAATTGAATGTAACGCTCAGTGGAGGGTTTAATACGAAGGTGAGTGCTTGTGTTAAGTTTGGTTTATTAATTCACAAAAAAGGGCATCTTTCGATTACTACGTTGTATTCAAAAATTAAGTTTTCGAAAACACCAGAAATTAGGAATGACTACCTTTCTCAGTCTTTTTTTTCAATAGATTTATACAAAAATGTAATATTTGAATTGAAGAAACAGCGGTTTTTGTCAAAAGACGGAATAAATTCATATTTGTCGGAAAATGAGCTCATACATGTTTCAAAAATCGAACTGGTATCGTCTAACATTATGGATGATATAAAATTTCTACATTTAATGGAGTCGTCGGATATCGTTAGTAGTTCTTCTATCTCGAATATTACGAGGTCAGACTCACACAATGAGGATTTTGGAAAGCAGCTGGATCCTGTCCAAGCAATGGACGATGTTACCTATCCTCCTTCGGGTGAAAAATATGTACCTTTAAACTCAATGTCTATGTCATCCACACATTCAGATAACACTAAAAAAGACTCTGTTGATTCATCATTATTTGGAACGGGAGATTCCTCTCAAACCGATGCGAATTCAGTTGTTCAATCAGATGGGCCCAAGAAAAGTGCATTTTGGTCTGCAAAATTAGTAAAAGAAGCGTCTGTGGGGGAGGGCGTTTATGTTCATATTAAGGGTAAAGGTATTCATTTTGAAGGACAAATGAATCATGCGTCCGATATTAGTATGTTAGAGGGAATGCTGACGTATTTGAAGCGTCGTTTATAATCCAGTATTTCTCTCATATTTTGGCGAATTTTTTATTTATATTATTTACTGATAAATAGCTATTTATGGCAGCGGTTCATAAGTTAGATTTAATATGTTTTTTGATTTGGCATTTGATATAATTTTTCCAAATGATGAGTTGTCTATAAACATGGGAGGGGATAATCCTTGTTTTTTTGCTTGTTTACCATAAAATTCTTTTTTTGTTGGATGTTCATCCGACACAATATTAAAAATTTCGTTCCATCTGTTTCCTTCAATTACCGTTTGAACTGCATTCATACAGTCATTTAAATGTGTTAAGTTGACACGGTCATTTCCATTTATTTTTTTAGTGCTAGTTTTTATAAATCTACCGGGAACTCTATTTGGACCATAAAGCCCTCCAAGTCTTAATATTGTTGAAGAAATTCCATTTATATTTAAGAGGGTGTTTTCAATCTCTATTAGTGTTTGGGATCTAGTACTACAATTCAATATTTTGTCACTTTCTTTCCATGGGGTTTCTTTATTAGGATAAATGGCAGTAGAGCTTGTGAAAATGATGTGGTTTATTTGGTTTGTTTTTTTTATTGCATCGATACAGTTATTTATTTGGTGGAGGTATTGTGTTGAAGGATTAAACTGCCGTTTAAACGGCAATGTGATGATTAAGATGTCGGATTTAAAGAAATTTTCATTGTCTTGAGTGAGCCAATTTAGATTTTTGTCTGAGGGAATTACTAGGGAGTAAGTTTTAATTTTTGTTGTAGGTACTTTGGCGTCTTTTGTTTGAGATCCTTTTACGGAGAAGCCTTTGGTAATAAGATGATTTCCTAAAGGAAGTCCAAGCCATCCTAGGCCTAAGATGGAGAGTTGAATATCTGAATTTTTTGTAGTGAGTTTCATGGTTACTATTATATCTTTGAATTTGTCTTTTTTGGACCCTTAATTTTTAGTTTTTATGTTTATAATCTTATGTAATGTTTATTTCATTACATTTTAGGGAATCAGTTTAAAGGAAACTAAATATAATATTTCGGTTATATTTTTATAGGATATTTTTTTCTGGGGGATAAAATGGCAATAAATAGGAACGGGGGATTGAATCCTTTTACACGTCCTATAAAATCTAATCAAGATTTAACTAGATTCCAACTAAAAGAAGACAAAAACTATTCCAAAAATGACATTATAGATTTTAGGACTAAAGGTGAGGCAAACGGTATCTTAAAAGATGGCGTGATGGATTACTTTAATAAGTTGAATGACGAATTTAGTAATGTCACTGAGTCTAAAAAAAAAGAGGCGTTGCAGACAGAAATGAAATGCATATTTGAATTGGTTGTTGATGCAGGATCTTATTTGGATGAATCCCAACTCGGTGATTTTAGAAATATGAATAATATTATGGCTAAGGTTTTAAAACCAATTTGGTTTGAAGGGCCAGATTCAGATGATGACTCAAGTTTTAGTACTCCCGGTGTTAAGCCAAACGCCTTTGATCCATTAGAAATTACCCAAGTAGATAAAGATGTTCATACCGCATCAATAGAGTCTAATGTTAGAAACGCCTTTAATCGATTAGATGGGCCAGATTCAGATGATGACCCAAGTTATGTTAGTACTCCCGTTGTTAAGCCAAACGTCTTTGATCGATTACATCGGTTACAAGGGCCAGATTCAGATGATGACTCAACTTATGTTAGTACTCCCGGTGTTAACCCAAATGCCTATAATCCATCAAAAATTACCCAAGTAGATAAAGATGTTCATACCGCATTAATAGAGTCTAATTTTTCGAGTCAATTTGGAGAAGTTCCGGTTGAAATTAATTATAATGGACAAATACTTACTGTTGTTGGAGATCCTTTAGGGAAAGGGGCTTTTGGACAGACGTTTAGGGTTCAGGATAAAGACGGTAAATTTTCGGCTGTAAAGGTACTCGATAAAAAAAACGAAAGCTGTAATATAGATGCTCTTCGACGTGAATTTGGCATTCAAGGGAAAGTTGATAATTCAAATGTCGTAAAAGTATATGAAATGGCCCAAACAAAAAATTGGTTTATGATTAGAATGGATTTGGCTACCGGCGGCGAAATGGAACGCTCTGTAGGAGATCTGACTGATGAAGAATTTTCAAAGGCAAAGTTCCAACTTTTTGGGGCATTAAAGGCAACTCATTCTGCGGGTGTTAGACATCTTGATTTGAAGCCTGAAAATATGTTGTATGATAGAAAAACAGGTGTTGTTAAGCTTATCGATTTTGGACTTGCAAAGAATGTTAATAGTACAGAAATGAATGGTGGGTGGTGTGGTACTCCTGGGTATATGAAATGTAATACAGAAGGAAGGCCAATTCCTATTACACCAAAATCTTGTGACGAAATTGAGTCGTACGCACTTGCCATTACACTTCTTCGCATGAAAACTGGATATGATGGGTATCATAAAGTTGCGAAAGAAATCCGTGGTAAGCTTCCAATGGAAAGAAATAGTAAACTAATGACTGCAAACTTACAGGTTTTGGAGTGGGAAAAAAAGGCATTGGGGTCTGACTACGATTTAATTAAAAATTTGATGAATGGATCGTTGAAAGTAAGTGATTTGCCTGATGAACCTAATTGAAGATTTGGTAGTATGTTTGGAAGATAGGTGTATATTTAAAATGGTATGGGAAAATAGGAATTAATTATGAGTATTCTTGAAGAAAATTTAAAAATATTAGAAGAAACGGATATTTCGTTTGTCATTGGAAGAAACAGTTTAGTAAGAAAAGGTACCTCGAAAACTTTCGAGCAAGATGTATTTTTTTTGGTTAGAAAACAGGATGCTCGAATTATGAAGATCACTGCAAAACCTAGTTGTGACAATTTTGAAATGTATTGTGATGTAGCATTAAAAGCTCATTCGTATGTAACCACTTATGAATTAGCTCTTTTGGAAACTGTATTTACTGGAGATTTACCTAAAGACAAGGTTTTGGACCTTGCAGAAAGTATGAAAAATATAATAAAAATTTAGTAGAATAATAAAATTCGTGCTGATTATAGTAATTAAGGAGAAATAGTATGGGTGTGCTAGGACCAAATGCAAAGGATATGGAAGGTAGTGTTTCAGGAGGGTTAAGTCGCCTAAATGTACAGGACGTTGTAAACCAAAACTCTCAGAAGATGGAGGAATTTAATATTTTGGATGTTATTGGTAGAAATAAGGTTTTTCAAGAGAGAGGGTCCTCTATTATGCAGCAGGATATGTTTTTATTGGTTCAAAAGTCATCGGGTCAAATTTTAGATGTTACGGCTAGACGAACGTGCAGTGAATTTTTGGTTAAAGATGATGTTCATGTGAAAGTTTTTACAAATTTTGAAACAGGCGATATCGATCACTTGGAGCTTTCCTCGATAGGAAGTTTGAATGATAGGCCTGCCGAGGCCCTTAGAACGTCTATCAAAACGTTTAATGATTCCCTTAAATCAGATTAAAAAATTTTAAAACAATGTAAAAAATGGGGGACATAACGTGAAAGGGACGTTTATTAAGGTTCGTCAAAATAATTTTGAAATAGAAATAATGGACTATTTTTTTCTTCTTCATTAATGTCGCATAATATACATTATGTAAA
>JABIQV010000154.1 GCA_018699495.1 bacterium
CTCATCCGGAGCAAGCCCAAATAGAGGAAGAGATGCGACCCGTATCACTTGGATTCCTGGGTTGGGTGCTTGAGCCTTTTTGTGAAGAAAGGCCTAGATAAATGATTGCATAGACAGAACCCGGCTTATTGTGGACTTTCATAACGTGTTATCCAAAAGTGGGTTAAATCGACCGAACGAGGCTTGAACAAACCTGGGTAACAGAGTCCATGTTTAACTCTTTTTTAAAAGAAGCGGTAACTTCTCGTCCTAAAACAGTCATACCAATATGTGCTAATTGAATTCTAAGTGAAGTTAACATGTGATGACCACAACTTGCGCTAAAACTGGCTAAAATAGCAGGCTTATCATTAAATGAATCCCGCCAGTTTTTTTGAGAGACACTTACCCACGCTATAAAATTTGATAATACGGGTGGTACGCCACCATTATACTCTGGAGAAACAAAAATAAATCCAGATGTATCTTCCAACGTTTTTACAATACTAGGGATACAATCGGGGATTCCTTTATTTTTTTGTTCTCTAGTAGAGTACAAAGAAAGGTCGAGGCTAATTAGGTCTAGTATAGAAGCCTCTACGCCCATATTGTTGATTTCAGATTTAAATGATTCCGCCAATTTAGGATTCTGTCCTTGGCTAGCTAAAAGAATAATTATTTTTTTCATAAAAAAAGTATATCAAATTATATTCCAAAATTTAAATACATTTCATGAATTCATTTTTACGATATTAAGTATATAAAAGGAGATAGAAATGGATATCGATCAACTTCAATTTGGACTTCCTGATAGTTTTAATATTCCCGCCATGTCTGCAGGAAAACGTGCTTCTTCAGGTATCGAAAATTTTGGAAACGTATTAAGTAACCAATTAAATAAGTTAGCTGACGAACATAAAAGCCCTCTTATTATTGCGGTAGAACATGCTCTTTCGTCCAACGATATTAACAACGCGGATAAAGCCGTTCTAAACGACTTTGTTTCGTTTCTCCACATGCAAGAACTAAGATCCATAAACGGAGAAATCCCCCAACCAAAAGGCAGTTGTGATAAGGATGAGCTAATTGAAAGAATCAAACAAGGAATAATTAGTGGAAACATCACCCCCGAACAAGCGGTAGAATTAATGTTTATGCTTACATTCTTAGGAATGTTAGAGCCAGAAGACATAGAAGAACTGATGACGTATATAGAGAGCTCTGAAGTGTCTGAAGAGACGGCGAGCGACGAATCTGTTAGTGTTGACGTGTCAATTGCCCAACTAAATATGCTCTCAGTTTCTATGAATGAAAATTCAGCGGAATAAACTTATGGTAAGCAGTCTCGATAATTTTGGTGGGCCCACAAGGACTTGAACCTTGGACCTGCCGGTTATGAGCCGGACGCTCTAACCAACTGAGCTATGGGCCCCAAAATAATACTGTTTAATTATAACTATCTTGCGGAGTCACGTACAGACCTGAAATAGGTAATAATTCATATATAATAGTTAAGCTAATTTATTCGGATAGAGGGCTTAAATATTCTAATGAGGGTGCGTGACTTTACCAAATTATTTCTTTAGTCATGTGAACCTAGCGTCTACTTGTTTGAAGCATGTTAAGGCCGATATCTTCAATCCCAAATTGTAATCCTAAATTTTTTATTTCTCTTTCATTGATTGAATCAATTGTTGAAGGTCAAGAAGCAATCTATTCAAGACCTCATCATTATTATTATTTTCTTCTTCATGTTCAATGCGTTGTTTGAGACGTTCAATAGATTCTTTTTTAATTGAGTTTTGAAGTGTTCTAATACAATCTTTCCACGAATATGAAGTAGGTTCATCATATTTGTTAGACATGTTTACAAATATCTTTATTAAAACTGGTTTATTTTTTTCTTTTAATGAATCTATGAGGTCTTTACCTGATAAAGGAATTGATGCTATTTCTTTAAATATTTCCTTAAATTCCTTTGTTTTTATTAAATCCACAGAGGTGGAACTAAGAATCAATTTTTTTGTTTCTAAATCATTTGCCATGAAGTAGATCAACATCTCTTCTGCTTTAAATTGTTTGTCCTCTTTTTGATTTAGAGAATAGAAGTTTCTTTTTAAATTATAACTTTTGTTCTTAAGTTTTGCCATTACGAGCGTTTCATCAATTTTAAGTTCGCGAGAATATTTAGAGACATAATGTCTGAGTACGATCGGGTCAGTTAACATTTTTAGGTAAGGAACTAAATTTTTTACAATGGAGGAGATTCCTTGGACGTCTAATATTTTTTCTTGAATTTTGAAAGTATGAAACATAAAGTCGATGGAGGGCATTGCATTTTCAAGCGCGTGGGTAAAGGCTTCTTTTCCATGAGTAACTAAAAAGTCAGAAGGATCATTCTCTTTATAGCGAAGGACCCGAACGTTCATATTGAAAGGGGCAATTAGAGAGATTGCTTTTTGAGCAGCTTTTTGACCAGCGCCGTCATTATCAAACGCCAGGATAATCGATTTTGTCATTCTTGAAAGTAATCGGATATGATTGTCCGTTAATGCTGTTCCCATCGATGCAATGGTATTTGGAAACCCATTGTCAATGATCATCAATGCGTCGAAAAAACCTTCTGTGACTATAATAAATCCAGCTTTATTGACATGTTTTTTTGCTTGGTCTAATCCGTATAAAACAGACCTTTTATTGAAAATTAATGTTTCTTCCGAGTTTAGATATTTAGCAGGACTTTGATTTGCAGGAAGAACTCGTCCACTAAACCCGACAAGGCGTCCAAGATGATCAGAAATGGGGAACATAATACGTTCTCGAAACCGTGAATATAAATAACCCTTTTCCGAAAGGACACCCATGCCAGCTGATTTTATGTCTGAATCAGAGAATCCGTGATTCTTTAATACAGTTAGAATGTCGTTGTTATTTGGAGAATAGCCTACGTTATATTGTTGAATGATTTCTGCTGAAAGACCTCGATTAACTAAATAATTCATGTCGTTTTTTGATTTGGACAACTGTTGTTTAAAGTACTCTCGAGAATATATTAATAAATCTCGTAGTGTCTCTTTTAACTTATCATTCTCACTAGAATATCCGCTATTTTTGGATTCTGTTCGTTCGATTTCGATACCAGCGTAGCTAGCAATATTTTCTATTGCCTCTTTGAAGGTCAGATTATCAATTTTTTGAAGGAAGCTTATGAGGTCTCCAGATTCCTGGCAACCAAAGCAATGCCACAATTTTTTCTCTGGACTGACGGTAAATGAAGGCGATTTTTCCGAATGAAAGGGGCATAAACCTAGATGGTTTTTGCCCCTTTTTTTCAGACTGACATATTGAGAGATAATCTCAACCATGCCAGAGTAATGTCTTACTTGTTCTATAGATTGCTGAGCAATCGACGAAAAAGAATTAGTCACACGCTACTTGAGCCGCTACTAATCTTGCGATTGGAACTCGATAAGGAGAACATGATACATAATCAAATCCAGCCTTGTAACAAAATTCGATTGAGTTTGGCTCTCCACCGTGCTCACCACATATTCCAATTTTTAAATTTGGTTTTGCGCGACGGCCATCTTCAACGGCTATGTTAATTAATCGTCCAACACCTTTTTGGTCTAGTTCTTGAAATGGGTCAGATGCCAATATTCCTTTTTCAACATATTCAGGTAAAAATACGCCAGCATCATCACGTGAAATTCCAAATGTAAGTTGTGTTAAGTCATTTGTTCCGAAAGAAAAGAAGTCCGCTTCGTTTGCAATTTCTTCTGCAGTTAACGCAGCTCTTGGAATTTCAATCATTGTTCCGATTAAATAATCAATAGTTGTTCCAGTCTCTTTAAAAACATTTTCAACAATTGCTTCAATTTTTTGTCGTAGGACTTTAAATTCTAGCACTTCTCCAATTAGAGGGATCATAATTTCAGGCTTAACGGATTTACCTTCTTTAGAAAGTCGACAAGCCGCATTCATAATTGCTTGAGCTTGCATTTCATAAATTTCTGGATAAGAAACCCCTAGTCGACATCCACGATGTCCTAACATCGGATTTGTTTCTTTTAGAGAATTTATTTTTTGTTCAACAACTTTTGTTGTTACATTTAAATCTTTTGCAGCTTGTTCTATGGATGCTTGGTCATGAGGTAAAAACTCATGAAGAGGAGGATCCAAAAGCCTAACCGTTACAGGCATATCTTCAAGAATTGAAAAAATGTCATAAAAGTCTTTTTCTTGCATCGGTTCAATTTTAGCAAGTGCTTTTTTACGTCCAGCTAAAGAACCAGAGAGAATCATTTCTCGAACAGCTTGAATGCGTTCTTTTTCAAAAAACATATGTTCTGTTCTACAAAGACCAATTCCTTCTGCACCGAATTTTTTGGCTACTGTACAATCTTCAGCAGTTTCTGCATTTGTACGAATCTTAAGCGTTCTAATTTCATCTGCCCAAGACATTAACTTTTCAAATTCATCTGTTAGTTCAGCTTGCATAAGAGGCGCTTTACCTTCGATGATTTGTCCAGTAGTACCGTTAATGGTTAACCAATCATTTTCTGTGTATGTTTTGCCGTCAATGGTTAGTGTTTTATCCGAAGCAGAGATTTGAAGAGCACCACAACCAGCAACGCAACTTTTTCCCATTCCACGAGCAACAACTGCAGCGTGACTAGTCATACCACCACGAGCCGTTAAAATTCCTTCAGCGGCATTCATTCCACCAATATCTTCTGGAGATGTTTCTTCTCTAACAAGAAGAACGGGTTTGTTTTCAGATTTCGCTTGTTCAGCGTCCTCAGCTGTAAAAGCTAGTTGTCCAACTGCTGCCCCTGGAGAAGCTGGAAGGCCTTTGGCTAGAACAGTAGTTTTTGCGGTAGGGTCTATCATTGGATGAAGAAGTTGATCAATTTGTTCTGCTGTTACACGGTTGATTGCTTCTTTTTTAGTTATCATTCCTTCTTTAACCATATCAACTGCAATTTTAATTGCTGCAGCTGCAGTTCGTTTACCATTTCTAGTTTGAAGCAAATACAACTTTTTATCTTGGATAGTAAATTCAATGTCTTGCATATCACTAAAATGGGTTTCTAATTTCTTGTAGATAGTTACCAATTCTTGATAAATATCAGGCATTATTTTTTCAAGTTGAGCGATTGGATTTGGTGTTCGAATTCCAGCAACAACGTCTTCACCTTGTGCATTAATTAGATACTCACCATAAAATGCTTTATCGCCGTCAGATGGATTTCTTGTAAATGCAACACCAGTTCCTGACGTATCACCTAAGTTACCAAATACCATAGCTTGCACATTTACTGCTGTTCCCCACTCATGAGGAATGTTATTGATTTGCCTGTACTTGATTGCACGGCTAGCGTCCCAAGAACCAAAAACTGCACCAACTGACATTTCAAGCTGTTTCATTGGGTCTAGAGGAAAATCCTTTCCACTTTTTTCGACCAATGCTTTATATTCACCAACAAGTTCTTTTAACGCATCAACAGAAAGGTCTGTGTCTTCAGAAACTCCGTTTAATTTCTTTTTATCAGCCAAAATGTGTTCAAATGAGTGATGTTCCAGTCCAAGAACAACATTAGAAAACATTTGAATAAAACGTCGATAACTATCCCAGGCAAATCGCTCAGAACCAGATTGGATGGCCAATCCTTTAACAGCTTCGTCGTTTAACCCTAGATTTAGTACTGTGTCCATCATCCCGGGCATAGAAACTCTAGAACCCGACCGAACAGAGAAAAGTAGTGGGTTTTTGGAATCGCCGAATTTAAGGTTTAGAGCGTCCTCAACACGGTGAATATTTTGTTTGATTTCTTCAATCAAATTTGATGATAATGATTTATTACATGAATAATACTTTTCACATTCGTCAGTACTAATCGTAAATCCTGGAGGAACTGGTATGCCAAGTAGGGTCATTTCAGCTAAATTTGCCCCCTTTCCTCCTAATAGTGTTCTCATTTTTCCCGTCCCATCAGACGTGTTATTTCCAAAGAAATAAACAGATTTTGTTTTCGTTAATGTAGTCATTCAGTATTCTCCTTAATTTTTTCCAACGGTTCATTATATTCATAAATTGTGAATTTAGCAAATATGGTATGTCGGACCTAAAATGGGGAACGTATAGATTTGCGTATTGAATAATAAAGAGGAGGTCAATTTTTGGAGGGTTAATATTGGTTAGGATAAAAGAAAAAAAATGCTTACGATTTATTGGTTCAACCCTAGGGCATGGTTGTAATAAGATCACTTAACTCATCAGTAATTGCCTTTATGACTTCTTTGTCTTGAGTGACCTGATATCCAATTAGGAGATCACTGAAACCTGTCGTTATTCCTGGGGGACCTTGAGGAAGCGGATTTGACTTGTTTAGATGTAGTGGAGTTGTCATTTATTTCCCCCGAAAAATAGACGGTAGACCAGCCGGATTAGACGTGTTAATGAAATCTATCTAAAATTACCGTTCCCCAAAAGCTTGGTTTTTAAACATCAACTAAAATAGATGTATTAAGGTTGTCATTCTATAGTGAGTGAAGAAAGGAGACGTCTCTTTCCCTTTTTCGAGATAAGGAAAAAATATAAAAGGGTTAAATTCTGTGAATTTACTCAAGAATAATCACGTCTCACAGGGTGTATACATCTAGAGGTAGAGGCGATGACTGCGAAACATGGAGATAGTTCATAGTTTTTTGGTGGAGCCACGGGGGATCGAACCCCGGACCTCTAGAATGCCATCCTAGCGCTCTCCCAGCTGAGCTACGGCCCCATTTTTAGTTAAAATCTTCATCAAATAGTATACATTAAAGGACTAGATTTACACTATAAAAACTAATTAACGACATTTTTTTAAACGTTAGTTAATAAGGTCTTAGAAAATATTAGTGATGAAAAACAATAGACTTAGACTCTAAAAGAGTGTCTAACGCATAAAACTCCCGCATTTCCGGGGTCATGATATGAACCATAATGGAGTTAAGGTCGAGAATCATCCATCCACTTGCAGTCGTTCCTGATGTTAGTGTTTCTTCATAGATGTCAGGGGATGGAATCTTTTTCATAAGCGAGCAACTTTTTTTACCAAGCTCTTCGGAGATTGCTTTAATGTGAATATTGTTTTTTGCTGTCATAAGGACAACATGGTCGGCTAAAAAAGCGGGGTTTTCCATCTGAAATGCTTTTATATCAGTGGCCTGAATTTCAGTTCCTGCGTCAATTAATTCTTGTAAATAGGTGTTGATTGTTTCCATAGTATTTCCTTATTTAGTCTTTTTAATGGACCGTTTTTTTGATGCCCAATCATTTCCAAGAATTAACGAGGCTGACATTTTTTTGTGCGGGTTATCATAGACGATAATTTGAGACGGGTCAATTGAGAGGCTTTCAGAGATAGTTTGATAATCTTTTGTAGACTTACTCCAAATAATTAACGTGGTTTCTTCGAAAGGAAATGTTGAGGGGATGTGTTTTTCTTTAAATCTGTAGTTTGGAAGGGCTGTAATAATAAGTTTTTTGTCCGTAATTTCTCCAGAATAATTTATGATTTCAATTTCGTTTGAATATGTTTTTTCTGAGTCTAACTGAAAGTCGTTTCCGAGTAATGTATCGTTGAGAAAAACATCCTTTTTTAAAGGGTCTATTCCCCAATAGGAAACTCGATTCTTTATAAAAATTTTCCCAGGAAGGGTTGCATACGAAAAATTATTATTTCGAAAGGCTTGTTGGGCGACTAGGCTAACTTTTAGAAATTCTGTTTTTGGAATATTCATAGAAACAAAACTTGTCAGAAGCGTATAAAGTTTGGGTAAATCAAACAGGCTGGTTGATGAAAATAATTTGGAGACTAAGTTTTTGAGAAAATTTTGTTGGCGCGTAATTCGCCCGATATCGCCTTTGGAGTCTTTTCTAAACCTTAAATATTGCAGAGCCTGTTCACCATTAAGAATATGTGACCCTTTTGCTAAATTTATATCTAGGCCGCCAGCAACATCTTTGTAAAGCAAATGTTTTTTTACAGTTATAGAGAGACCCCCTACGGAATCCACAATTTCTTCAACACCATTTACGTCTAATTTAATAGTATACGGAATTTTAATCCCTAAAAAATTTTCAACTGTTTCTGTTAAAAGTTTGGAACCGCCGTAGGCATAGGCGTGATTTATTTTGGTTGCTCGGCGGTTAGGGATATCTACATAGCTATCTCTAGGGATTGAAAGAGCCCCTATGTAAGAGGTGATCGGATTAACGTGAACGACAACAATACTATCAGCGCGTTTCACGCTTTTTGTTGCATCGATTCCAAAAACAAGAATATTTGTGCCTCTAATAGGTTCTCCGGGAAGTAATGTGTATAACGCATTTACGAATCGTGATGAAAGTAAAATAGATGAAAAAATAAACATCGAAAATAGAACAATCGTAAAGATACCAATTACTTTTGAAAGACTTATCGAAAGCTTTATGATTTGGTGTTTAAATAATAATTTCTGCATTTTAGTGTATATGGATGTATGACCAGTTTTCGTTCAATTAGGGATAAAATAGAGTAATTAGAAATGTAGTAGACACATAAATCTAATGATTCAAATGCCAAATATCTTGCTCGGGCTGCTTCTTCAACGGTTCTGCCAGGCTCAATAAAATCTGAAATAAAAATAACCTTTTCCAATGCTGTCATTTTTGATTTTCCCGTTGAATGCCATCTCATTGCATTGAGTATTTTTGGGGAAATATCTGGTAATTCATATTTTGCTAAATAAGGACCGAAAAAAGAATGCCATATTTTTGGATAAGATTGAAAAAGAGCGTCTAAAGAATCAATCGGTAACGATTTTGTTTTAACCGTTTCCGGGGTTATCTGTTTTGCAATATCATGAAGGATTCCTGCTGAATAGGCGATGGATGAGTCGAGGTTCCAGTGTTTCGCGAGTAGTCTAGCTTGAGTCGCAACTCTTAAGGAATGCTCATATCTGGGGCCTGGTAGCACATATTTGGATAATGTTTTTGTGAGTAATGGTTCAGAAATAGTGGATGTAGTCATTTTTTAATAAGAGCTCCATAATTATTGTAAATGGGTACAGCTTGTTTTGATAGGATAAGCGTATACGATTTGATGATGAATAGTTTGAATACAATTGTCCCATATTAATAATGGATTGTCCTGTAATACTAAATGAAGGGGGCACGAATTGCTATTGATAATCGGTCTTCGTTTGTTTTAAATAATGGTTCTGAGATAAAAGCTTCTTCAACTTCCGCAGATGCTGGTCGTTCTGAAGCATTATCATTATTGGTTATTGATGAGGCAGCACATATTGATGGTTTTGATGAATTGTGGACAGCACTTCAACCTACAATGGCCGCTGGTGGCCGATGCATCGCGCTTTCCTCTCCGAATGGAGTAGGAAATTGGTTTCACAAAACTTATGTGGCATCCCAAGCCGGGGAAAATGATTTTCACCCAACTCGTCTTCATTGGACACTCCACCCAGAAAGAGATCAAAAATGGTTTGAAGA
>JABIQV010000155.1 GCA_018699495.1 bacterium
ACAGGGTCTACGACAATTGTTTCAATAACTTTATTATCTTCCGAAGCAGATAAATTTACAATTTGAAACCCAACAATCGAGTCGTTAGTGATGTTAAAACTTACCCCTACCGGCTCACTTAATGCTTGAGAATAATTTTTTGCTAAAATAACGGCAGCTTCCGATTCCAAAAGTATGGAATTTAATTTAATTTCATCTAAATGACTACCTAAATGAGGAATTGTCACTGAAGCGAGAACCCCTAAAATCACGACAACTATTAGAACTTCAAGAACAGAGTATCCTGACTTCACATTTAGTTATCGTTATTCGTGGCTTGCTGTGTCATGCGTTGTAGAATTAATTCGTCCATTATTTACTGCCCAAGAAAGACCTTGGTTACATGTAACTGGGACGCCATCAGGAAAGTACTTATCAATATCTGTTGTCCATGCGCTCAAGTCCGACCCACTAGTAACTGGATAACTCCCATTGTTAAAAAAGAATAACTCAAGTTGAGCATTAATTGTTTGCCGCTCAGCACCGTGCGCTGATTTTTTCGCTTGCCCCGACGACGCAACAAATCTTGGAAGGACAATTGCCGCCAAAATACCAATGATGGTGACAACAATCAACATCTCCATAAGTGTAAAACCTTTATTCTTTTTAATTTGTATATCTAGCATGATGGTCCTTCCTTTTCCTACATATAACATCACAAGACGTAATAGGATTCAAAAAATTATAATTCTGGAGTCATTAAAAATCAAACATTTAATTTGTACCCATAATATTTCATTATTAAACACTAAAATTTTTTATACTTCCCACGTCCTTTTTTTTGAAGAGGCTACCGCCGTGTTTATGTTTTCATTGTTCACTATTTCAAGGGTCAAAAAAAGGACCCTATCGGTTTTAAATTTGCAAAGACATTATTATCTAGCTAGGATGTCACCTAATGTGAATAAAAATGAATCCTATACCCATGCTGTAACATCCATTACCAACTGGATAAACAAAGAATCGATTCTTGATTTACAGCCCCAAACAGGGTCCTTTCTTCTAAACCAACCCTCTTTTAAGGAGGCTAAAAAAGGACTAATCGTTTGCTTCCATGGCTATACGTCCGGTCCATGGCAATATCAACCGTTAGCGACTTTTCTTTTTAATCAAGGATTTTCTGTGTTCTCGCCTAGATTGCCTGGCCATGGATTCACTACAAGTAAACATATCCCACACTCCGATCCGTCCACTATTTTTCTTTCATTTTTAAGCGACATCTTTTCTCTTATTACCCCCCTCAACATCCCTATTTACGTTATTGGACTATCGGCTGGAGGAAGTCTCGCCTCTCGAATGGCAATTCAGTATCCTTCTATTAAAAAATGTATCATTCTGTCTCCATTTTTTAGGCCTTATGATAAAAAAGCTCTTTTTATTTTTTTTATTATTAATTTTTTAACCCATGTAACTAAATTAAAAGTTGCGTCCCTTCTTCGACATGTGACTATTTATATCACCCCTGATAGATCCTCAGGCGATGACGTATTGCCGGATAGCCACTCTCTTGCATTAAGTCAAATTCATGCGCTCACTCTATTCGGAGAAGAAACCCTCTCTCTTTCCCCTCATTTATCCCAACCAACGCTTCTTATTACATCCGACTGTGACACACGTTCGAACCAACAATCCATAACAAAATTTTCTAAGGAAATTCAAACAAGGTATCGTTGGATTCGGTATACAAAGCAACAATCGGTGCCGCATGCGTTGTTACATAAAGGGCAAAACCCACATAAAAACATTGTCTCTCATATTGAAAAATCTATTTTGGATTTTCTCTCTACAGATTCACATTTGGACGCGTCCCGCCCATAAGTTTTTTTACGATAGCTAATTTCCTTAACACTGCTTTTTTATTAACTTCAGGATGATTCTCCGGAAAAACTTCGTGCTCAGCGATATAATTAAGTTGGTCAAGATATACGTTTAGCTCTAATAAATAACGTTGAAGTAATGGCGATCGTTGATTCTTAACCTTTTTTATAAAAAGAGCTTCCTTTTTTAACAACACCGCTAACTCATCAAAATTTGATACGCTAAAATTTGGCCTGGCTATTTTAGATTTCATAAATTTAGACTGCCAATAAGGTTGGCTGAGTCTTTGCAATAAATTTAAATTTTTTCGTCTACCGTTCCATTGTTTTGGTTTAAGGCCGAGGTCGTCCCGTTGTTGTGATAATTGATTAAGTTTGAAAAAAGATAACCCGTCTTGATTCCCATAAAATCCGACATAATGATATGGCGTTTCTCCATATTTGTTCTTACATTCAAACCGCCTGATATCTCTCACCTGTTTTAAGGCTTCGTTCAATACATCGATCGATGAAACAACGCCAGCTATATGTAACGGGGTGGTCCCTTCGTTATTTGGTTGTAGCCAGTCGCCTAACTCCTCTCCCCATTCCTTGATTACAGATAAATGAGTTCCAATAATTGCATACATTAATCCAGACTGATTAAACCGGTCCGTAACAAATAAGTTGCCCCCGGCCATTTTATAGTTGAGAACCTTGTTGTTCTCTCCCTTCACCATCGACTGTAATAGAACCGTATTAGATCCCCCCTGATCAGAAAATAACCCACCCTTCGACTTTTGAAAGAAATTAAAAGGAATGGGTCCCTTCTCGTCTTCCGAAAAATCTACCTCTGCCAACTTCAAACGATTACGCATTAGTTCAAAAATACGCCAGTTTTGAGCCATAACTGCTTCGTTCAATCCTTTTCGTATTTCTTCATAAGGGACTGGAAAAACAATTAACGTCTGAACAAAAAATGTGTTTTTGTTGTGTATAGCTAACGTTAATGGACCCACGCCATTCCTATTTAGAGTAAACATGTCTTTTCCCATAGATGAAAGTCGTTCTACAATTTCAAGAAAAACAGTGTTGTCTTCCCCCATACAAGCAAGCATCAAACAGGTATCTCCATTGTGATTGACTCTTCCCAAAAGCTCTGGAAACAAGTCCATCAAGTGTAATGACAACTGCCTATTATTAGATACTAATGATTTATGGAGGATAGAATCTCCAAAACTAAACGAATAAGTTAAGCATGTCGAATCCGCCTCTAATAAACAATCAAGAATAGGGAAAAACCCACACTCTATTGCCAACTCTACGCTTGTTTGATAATTTTTTTGATTTTTCAAAAACAGATCGACGCCCAGCCTTATTAACAGCTGAACTGCGCTTAAATTATTGTTTAAAATTGCCGCGTCTAAAGGACGAACACCACCAAACAGAACATCTGGACTTTCTCTCTTAATTTCTTCTTCTAAAAAATCAATTAATGATGGGTCCCATGCACTTTTAAGGCATGGATGTGTTCCAGGCCCAATTACGAAATCAATCGGTAGCTTTTTTCGAACTCCGTTCAACATACGATTTACCCTTTTCTGTTAACCGATAGCCTTTACCTATCCACGACTTCACATACCCTCTAATTTTTAACTTATTTAATAAGGTAATAGGGAATTTATGTTCTCCGATCAAAACGATCGCTTCAAACATATCGTCCATCGAAATAGTTATTAACCGATCTGGATAGGCTTCTTTTAAGAATAGTGTTTGTTGTTCCATTTTATTATTATTCATTTTTATTCTTTCGCTTCTAAAGTTTTAGAGGTATTATAAGAACAATTCAATAAAAAAAACTACAGGAGGAAATAAAATGGCTGACGGATATTGCGTAAAATGTAAAGCAAAAAAAGAAATTAAGGATGCTGCAGAAATTACTATGAAGAATGGTAGAAAAGCTCTTAAAGGTACATGTTCTACTTGTGGAACAGGCGTTTTCAAAATAACTGGAAACTAATTGAACGTTTCCAAAAATATTGATTTTTAGTCTTACTTACGACTTACATATTTATACTATACTGAGTAGTAGTTAGAAGAAAATTAAAAGTTTTTGAAACAGTCCAAGGGCTATCCTTCTTTAGGGGTAGCCCTTTTTTTTAACTACCGTCCCCAATCGGCTATCGCTAAAAAAACAGGAAGAAGCGAATGACAGCTCACCCCCTATACTTCTGAAGCGTTACCAATTTATATATTTTAGTAATTCACCATTGGCCGCCAGAGGTATTCATAGCATAGGGCATTACACTTAATAAACGTGGATAAAAAATTCGTTATAGGGGTTGACCGTAATCACCCCGCATCGATTCATCAACCGTTTTGGAAATTTTACTTTCAAACAAGATCAAAAAAAACAATTAACATAAAAAATAAAACAGAAACAATGAAAAATAATATAAAGAAATAAAACGAGGAATCTCTGGGGGCCTTGCCCATTTCTTTTGTAGAAAACGAAGGCCCCGAACCTCGTTGCTTTATCATGTTTTCAATTGTTTTGACTCCCCCTGGCGCTATTTTAATCCCTATTTTACCTGGGCCAACAACCACTTTTTTTGCTAATTTTTTGTCTACTAATTGATCGGTTATGGATATAGATTGTATTTTGTCGTAGCCTAATAATTCGCCTACTTTTTCTGACGAAAAACTTGTTTTCATGTTAGGGCGATCCGATTTTCTAGATGCCAATACATACACTTTCTCGAGAAATTGGAACCGCTTTGCTATATCATCTGGCCTATAATGTTTCATCTTATTATTCTTCCCTACTTCTTCTGAATGAAAAAACGTTGTTAGAAGCTAATCCTAATTTGCTTTACTGTACTGTAAATATAGACAACGCCTGACTCACAACGCTTTAGAATTATATCAGAAGAACACTCTGATTTTGCAATTAGCAAAATCTTTATACCGGACCATTGTCTTGATGATAGCTTCCTCAAGTTGCCCGATACCAGTTCTCCAGTAGTATTTGGTTATAGGAAAACAACATTGATTCTTCCATTTCATTTCTTAGACAAGGAGAAACGATAGCGTGTCACCCAACAAATAAACTTGGAAGGCCTGGACTAGACTCTATCCAAGGTCTTATTCTAAAGGATAATAGGATGTACTCATTCGACTTAAACAGGAATAAAACATATGAATAATCAAGATTTTTTAAACAAACTGACTCAAAAGCCTCCTTTTTTATATATTGATAAAATCATTGACTTAGACCTGCTAAAACGGGTCGTTGCGCTAAAACTTGTCAGCATTAACGACCCCAATGTAATAGCAAACAATTCACAACTCCCTTATTTACCTCCTTCGTTAATTTTAGAAAGCATGTCACAAACAGGGAGTTACTTAATTTTAAAAAGTAACGAGAACCTTGGAAAAACCATGGCATTTCAAGCCATCAAAAACGCTGTCTTTCACCGCCCTGTTTATCCGGGTGATGTTTTACGAATTGAAATGGATATCCTTAGTATTAGAGACCAGTCTATTCAAATGAATGGACTATGCACGGTAGACGGGAAAACTATTTGCGAAGGGTCCTTTACTTTTTCACTTATTCAACCCCTAAGTCGACCTCAAATTCATACCACTGCATCTGTTCATGCCTCGGCTGTTATAGGAAAAGACGTCAGTATCGGTCCAAATACAATCATCGGCGAACATGTCATTATCGGCGACAATACATCAATTGACGCAAATTGTTTTATCGAAAAATGGTCCAAAATTGGAGAAGACAATAAAATTTCATTTGGAACAATTATCGGCTCGGAAGCTCAAGATTTAAAATACTCTGGAGAAAAAACATGGGTTGTTATTGGGGACCGAAATATTTTGAGAGAATACGTGACGATTAATCGATCTACTGGAGAAAATACGACTACCGAAATTGGATCTGACTGCCATTTTTTGACACATGTGCATGTCGGTCACAATAGTTTAATAGGAAACAATGTCACAATTGCAAATACGACAAACCTAGCAGGACACGTTCATGTAGAAAACAACGTAACTATAGGAGGTATGACTGGCGTCCATCAATTTACACGGATTGGTGAAGGATCCATGGTAGGCGCTTATACTCGATTACCTCAAGACATCCTTCCTTTTATGCTCTGTGAGGGAAATCCAGCACGAATTAGAGCTATCAATATTATAGGTGTTAAACGAAGTGGGGCTAGTCTTGCAGAAGTTAAAGAGCTTAAATTAATTTTTAAAATTATATTTCAATCTGAACTGAATACGAGTCAAGCTGTAGACTCTATCGACGCATTGGACTTAAAGTTTGACCGCCCAAAAAAGGTTCTGGCTTTTTTGAAAAAAACATCCGACCGCGGGTTTATAAAACGCTCGTAGTTAATAGGTGTTTATTTCATGTCTATTTTAATAATTTGTGGCGAACACTCTGGTGATTTTCATGCCTCAAAACTCGCTACCTCTCTTAAACATCACGCCCCGAACACAAAAATTATCGGAATCGGTGGAAAGTATCTCAAAACGGTTTCGGATACGTTTTTATGCGATATCGTTGACCTTAACGCGATTGGAATTCTAGAAAAACTACGATTATCCAAATTCAAAGGCATGTATCATGCATTAGACACGTGCCTTAAAACAAAAACGATTAAAAAAGTCATCTTAATTGACTTCCAACACCATAATTTTAAATTGGCCAAGCGAATCCAAAAAGAAAACATACCGATAGATACATTCATCACCCCTAATTTTTGGATGTGGAACGATTTAAAACAGATGAAAAAACTAGCGTCGTATTCGACAAATATATTTACGATATTTAAAAAAGAACACGAACGATACGAGTGCATTCACCCAAACGTGCACTATTTTGGGCACCCTCTTTCTATTCAGTCCACCCTCCCTCTTTCAGAGAGACCTAAACTTATCTCTATTTTTCCAGGCTCCCGAGTTCAAGAAATTAAATACTTACTTCCAACAATTATTCAAAGCCTAGACCTTATTCGCTCCCAACTATCTCCATATTCTGTTCAGCTGTCCGTTTCATCATCAACTCACCTACCGCTTATTACATCGATTTTAAATAAACACACATCTTTACCTATAGACCTCAAAGAATACTCATCAACGACTCTAATTAATAATTCTCAACTCATGATTTCATGCACGGGAACCGCCACTCTTGAAGCCGTTGCATCGAATACGCCGCTTCTAATTGTAGGATCTCTTTCCCCTCTTACTTATTTTGTTGCTAAACACATGTTAAAAATAGACCTCCCTCTAGCAGGCTTGCCCAACATAATTATGAACAAAATGGTTATTCCAGAATTTATACAATCCGATCTGAAAGCACCTAAAATTTCGGAAAAAATAAAAGATATCTTGTATTCACCTAATAAATACATCGACTGTTATGCTCAACTAAAGGAAAAAACATTTTCAAAATGGAATCCCTATTTAGAATCAGCAAAAATTATCTTGCAAGACCCCACAACACACTAAAGAGTTCGCCCCCTTTACAAATAAAACTAGCCAATATTTAGCTATGTTAAGTAATTTTAAAAAATACCCTTTCAAAAACATAACGTTTTTACCCAAACTTTCACAATTTATCATTGAATAAGACGAAAAAACCTGGTATTTTTTATTAAATAAATAAAATTATAAAATTCTGGAGACAAAAAATGGCTAAAAAAATCAAAAATGGTGCAAATGCGTTAATTAAATGTTTAGAAAATAACGGAGTTACTCATATCTTTGGACATCCTGGCGGGGCTGCGATTCCAATTTTTGATGCCTTAGTTGACTCCGATATTAATTTTATTCTTACTCGCCACGAACAAGGCGCGACTCATATGGCGGATGGATTTGCCAGAGCGACAGGAAAGTTTGGCGTTGCGTTAGTAACAAGTGGTCCAGGGGCTACAAATACCGTTACAGGGCTTTTAACATCTCTTATGGATTCTGTTCCTATTATTGTTCTTTGTGGACAAACGATACTACCAAATTTAGGTAAAGATGCGTTTCAAGAAGCCGATGTTTTTGGAATTACAACACCATTAGTCAAGCATAGTTATTTGGTTAAGGATGCAAATGACATTCCTCGTATCGTAAATGAAGCCATTCATATCGCAACGACAGGACGTCCAGGACCAGTTATCATTGATTTGCCAAAAGACGTTACTGAATTTCAAGATTTCTCAGTATCTCTTGATTCAGAACGAGATTTGCCTGGCTATTCATTTCCTTCTGAGGGAGATGAATCGAAAATTAAAGAAATGGCGAAGTACTTACAACAGGCTTCAAAACCATTATTACTTATTGGCCATGGTGCAGAAATTTCTGGAGCCCATAAAGAGGTTTATAAGCTCGTAGAAAAACTTCAAGCGCCTGTTGTAAATACACTTCTCGCTAAAGGCGTATTTCCCGAAACGCATGCCCTTTCAATGGGAATGTTAGGAATGCATGGAACCGCGTATGCAAACAAAGCCGTTCATAGTTGTGACTTGATTTTTTCAATTGGCTCAAGGTGGGACGATAGAATCACACCAAAAAACATCGAACGTTTTTGTCCAGATGCAATTAAACTGCACATCGATATTGATCCTGCTGAAATCAACAAAATTCTGACCCCAGATGTTTCTGTTGTTGGAGATGCTAAAACTGTTCTCAATCAGTTACTTCCTCATATTAAACCTGGAAATACTAAAGATTGGGTAGAGACCGTTAAAAAGAATAAGAAAAACTTCCCATTAAAATTTAAAAAACAAGGTGGATTGAAAGCGCAACACGTTATTCAAGAGCTTTTTAAAATTTCAAAAGGAAATGCGGTCGTAACTACTGACGTTGGTCAACATCAGATGTGGGCTGCTCAATTTTATTTAAACGATAAACCTAACCATTGGTTATCTTCTGGTGGTGCAGGAACAATGGGATATGGACTTCCTTCTGCTATCGGGGCACAATTGGGATGCCCTAAAGCTCAAGTTATTGCAATTTGTGGTGATGGTGGGTTTCAAATGACATTATGTGAGCTTGCAACCGCTGCGATTCATAAACTTCCTATTAAAATTGTTATTTTAGATAATAAATATTTAGGGATGGTTCGACAATGGCAAGGTCTTTTCTATGACAATAGACTCAGCGGCGTAGACTTAGTTGGAAATCCTGATTTTGTTAAATTAGCAAAAGCATATGGAATCAAAGGCTTTAGAATTAAACGAGCAGCTGATGTTAATAAAATACTAACACAAGCATTAAACTATAATGATGGCCCATGTCTTATTCATGCTGAGGTTGTTAAAGAAGACAATGTTTTCCCAATGATTCCTGCTGGAGGAGCTGCTGGCGATATGATTCTTGAAGTAAGTAAAGACATGAAAAAACCTGAAGGCAGTACCTAAATTTAAACTTTAAAATCTAAATTCATTAATACAAAACAACATTTAAGCTACTGGAGGATTAACATTGATTAAACAAAACATACACACGTTAAGCATATACGTTACAAATAAGCCCGGTGTTTTAAGCAGAATTTCTACTGTTTTTGCTAGACGAGGATTTAATATTGAATCATTAGTTGTATCACCTGCTCACGATGCGGGATACTCTCGCATGACAATCACAGCAGAAGGGGCCCCTGATTCACTCGAGCAAATAATTAAACAGGTCGATAAACTTGTAGATGTTATCCAATGTAGTGAGCATAGTAAAACTGGCGTATTGGAAGTCGAATTAGCCCTCATAAAAGTAAAATTTCAAGAATCCAATAGACTGTCTCTTTTTCAAATGATTCAGCATTTCAAAGCAGTTACTGTTGATTTTACCGAAAACACATTGGTCGTTCGCGTTACTGGTGTAACAGAGAAAATTGACTCTTTTGTCGCTCTACTTCAAAAATTCAATATTTTAGAAATTGTTCGAACTGGGAAAGTGTTGATGGCAAGAGGCTCGGAAAACACTTAGTTACCAATTATGGCTAAACCGTTTTTAAAATGGGCAGGAGGAAAACGTCAGCTTAGTGATGCATTGTCTCATTTTAAGCCGCCATCCTTTTGTAATTATTTTGAACCTTTTTTGGGTGGAGGTGCTTTTTTTTTCCAGTTATTACCAAAAAGCGCCTCTTTATCTGATATCAATAAAGACCTTATAACAACTTATAAAGTTGTGAAAAATAATGTATCTGAACTTATTCAGCTACTGTCATCATTTTCATATTCTGAAGAAACCTACTATCAAATAAGAAATCAAGATAGGCTCACTTCCTATTCTAAATTTACGGATATTCAAAAAGCAGCTCGGTTTATCTATCTCAACAGGACCTGTTATAACGGACTTTATCGTGTAAACGCAGACAACCAATTCAATACCCCGTTTGGCCACTATAAAAAACCTCTTATTTGTGATGAAAAAAATTTAATCGCCGTATCCAAAAAACTTCACCATATACAGTTAGATCATCACCCCTTTGAATCAACGATTGACCGCATACAAAAAAATGATTTCATCTATTTAGACCCCCCATATGATCCCGTGTCAAAAACTGCGAATTTTACAAGTTATGCGACCCATAAATTTGGGCGTGACGAACAAGTTTCCCTAAAAAAATATTGCGATTCCCTGACTCAAAAACATGCCTTTTTTATGGTTTCAAACTCTTCCACAGACTTTATAAAAGATCTTTATAAGGACTACACAATTCATACAATTAAAGCAAAAAGAAGTATAAACTCGAACGCAAAAAAAAGAGGACCTGTTGATGAAGTTTTAATAACCAATTATCCAACGCCTCCTTATACACCAAAATAACGAAAAGGAGTCGCTCTTATGGAACAAATAAACCTTTTGAATAAAACAGGTGTCTCCCTTCACACAGACGCAAAAAAAATGCCCCTTCTACCAATCGAAAATCCACCGTCCCCACCTCCCTCCGGTCGACTTGCAAATAAACAAGGAAATCTTTTAGAATCCACCGTCAAAGACATTTTTATTTCAAAAGGATTTACCCTTAAAAAATATAAAGATTACCTCTCGTCTGACACAGACATTGATAATCTTATTCTCACAAATGCGCCCTATACATCTATTTATAAACATAATGGAAAAACAGAATTCTTAATTAAATCGCTACATTATAATTTGTTGATTCGAATTGAATGTAAATGGCAACAAAGCCAAGGATCTGTCGATGAGAAACTCCCGTATTTGTATCTAAACTGCGTTGAGTCCATGCCCGAAGATAATATTATGATTGTAATTGATGGTAATGGATTTAAAAAAGGGGCTGTAGAATGGCTAAAAGAGGCGGCTTCTGAGCGAAAATTTTTACCGTCTGATTCTACAAAAAAGATCCAGGTCTTTACCCTTACTGAATTCTTAGTTTGGGCAAACCATACATTTCGTTAACAGGATTCTTTAAAAACTACCCGTCCACGATAGGGTATCGATCTCAACTAATGGATTGAGCTACCCACGACTCAATAAACAGTATTCTATTTCTAAATACCGTGTAGATATCTATAATTAGTCGCTCATAGTTACCGTATGGAAAATTATTGAAATTAATTTAATTACCTTTCGATAACTTATTGTGAAAAAGCGCATTTTATAAAAAAAGAGTACCCGATCGTTAAAGTTCAAAGCGTAGAGACTCATCATTATTAGCTGATAAAAAGGAAAAAACCATGACTTATAAGATAATTTCATTGAAGCAGAAACCAGTCTATGAACCTAGCAAGTACAAAGCGACAGCTAAGGACTGGAATCGTACTTATGCATCAGACAAGTCATCTCCGAATGTGGATGGAACTGCCGTCCATAAACATTTTAATGCTTTTTCAGCTGACAAACAATTTAAAAATGACGCTACAATCATGCTTTTTGAAGAATTTGGAAACTATATTGCAACCGATGCCTGTCAATCAAATCCCGAAGTACAGTCGTTAGAATTTCTTTATAACATGGTTACCCTCTCCTATTTTCCGTCGATGGCACTTAGCACCCCATCCCTAAAAACTACGATTCAAAATAACGTATTAATAAAGCCTTTAGAAGACGCAAAAAAAGCCTTAGCAAAAATCAAAAAATTTCAATTAGACTACCAATTCAAACCAGACCATTTTTCGCCTATTAACACATTAATTCAATATGTGATTTTAGGTGTTATAAAAAATATTGAACATAACGCCATTTTGAAGGATTGTATTTGCTTACCCGACGATAAAGACGGGGTTCTTACACCCACCGGTAAATTTACGCTTTCCGCTGAAGCCACTGGTATGACTGAGGAAGACCTTGAGGAGGTCTCAACACTCCATGACTATATCATCGGCGAACTTGATCAAATGGGATGGAATGGCGACAAGTCCCTTAAAGCAAAATTTATAGAATCCGATGAAAGGTGTGGAAAATTTAAAATATTTGGCCAAAAAGACACCACCCGTCCTTTATCAGCAGCTACTCTTTTTAAGGAGATTGAAGCAGCTGTATTTCCGCCGACGGGATCGAAAGCCCTAAGCTTCAGGCATACTACATTAATAATAGACAAACTTTTACAATTTTCAAACCATCCACTTCCTTCATTCAAAGCAAGAGCTACACGATTATTAGAAACCGTCTGTTCTAGACTCCCAGCATCTACAACCTCAGATAAAAAACCTGAGTCTGGCCAGTCAATAGCTACTAAATACGGAAATGCTATGAAACGTTATATACCATCTATCCGCGCCAATGACATCGTCGATGTATCTGGTGACGGAAACTGTTACTTCTGGGCGACAGCAAGACAAATGGCAGGCAAGATGGTAGGCAACACCTGCCCCGAGTTGCTTCCTGCGCCTTTTTTAACCGCTGTAAATAAGCAATTACAAGAAGGTTCGCTTCAATTAACTGAACAGAATGCTCCAGACTGGATAAGAGCAAATAATGCCCTTACTAGTTATCGCCCTGGACAAAAGGACCTCCACACTGAGGCAGAAAATTACTTTCGCATTGCCCTTAGAGAAGTAGTTGTCAATAAACTGACCGAAATGATTGACTCCGGCGAACCAGACGATCTGGTTCTTAAAGGTCAAGATCGTCGCGTTATATCAGACATAATGAGTGGGTTTCTTTCCGATAATATAACACCCCATCCTCAGACAGATGAATTTGAAGAACTCAAAGCCAATTGTGTTCAATTTGGATCCAAGGGTTCAGCCGCTAATGGTCCAGAGTCGTATGCTACCGGACTTAACCTAGAACTATTTCACAGAGGTGGAGACAAGCTAGTCGTACTCGAAGACAATCCTCAAGAATTGAGACGCCCTACTTCTGGGGATTCAGATGCTTATAGAGCACACTTGACTCCAGAACTACGAGAGTTGGTTACGGGCTTGATTGACTTAACCAACGAGATAACTCAATTACCTGATTCAAATGCCGATAAACTTGTGCATAAGTTTGTTAAAGAGGTTAACCGAACTATCGAAAAATCTAATTTAATAGAAGCTATCGAAACGGGATTAGAAAAAAGCGCCAAAACTCAAAAAGTTAAAGACGCTGAGAGGGCGTCCGCTGTAAAAATAATTGAAACCATTTCTGAATTCAAAAACTCCCACCAAACTATAGGCTTTGAAACCGGAAAAGTTTTTTTTAGTCCCGCCGTTGAACCAGGTAGCGTCAAATCAAACTTCGATAGATACCATAGCCTTCGCAAAGACGCTCTAACTGAAATAAGAAGTTACGCCGCGAGTGACGGGACGTTCATGGGTCAAGAAACGTCTATACTTTTAAGCACAGTGTTTCCTGGAATTAGGTTTGTCGCCAAGTCTCATAATATCGCCATTGAACCGCCATACTATACCGACCAGGTGACTGTTCAATTTAATGGACATGGATATGACGATAAAGATGACCTAGGAAAGGTTC
>JABIQV010000156.1 GCA_018699495.1 bacterium
CCATCACTACCCCCAGAGGCAAACGCGTCCCCTAACCAAAATTTATACTCTTGTGATATTCCATTGGCTGTATCTGACATCGCCGCCGTGCCTTTATCCGCAGCCACGACCATATAAGGATCTGGCTGATCGTAGGAAATAACATAATTGGGTCGCCTTATTTGACCAGACTCATCAATTGTATCCGTTATGTCTAATAACCCTTCAATAAATTTTGTATACTGTTTTTTAACCTCTTTACCCATCTCTTGACGAGACAACTGAGTTTTCTTTACAACAAAGCCACCTTTAGCACCTACAGGAACAATCACCGCATTTTTAACCTGCTGTGTCTTAACTAATCCCAAAACTTCTCGTCTAAAATCATCCGGACGTTCAGACCATCGCAACCCACCACGGGCAACTGAACCAAATCGTAAATGAGTCCCTTCCAAGCCTACATCATGAACATAAATTTCAAATTTTGGACGAGGATTGGGCATTATTGAAATATCCTCAGGGTTTAACTTTACAGAAATAAACGTTTGCTTACTGTGTCTAGGAACATAAAAGTTAGTTCGTACTGTACAGTCTATTAATTCAAATACACCTTTTAACACAGCATCCTCCGCAACATTTTTCACATCACTCAGTTTTTCGATAAATGACTGTTTTATTTTTGGAAGTAGTACATTAAGTCTGTAGTCTCTTTTTCCATACTCGGGTGAAGTCGAAAATTTGGTCTCAAAATAGTCACATAATAAGACCGTTGATTCTGGAAATTTTAATAAAATTTTGTTCACACGTTCTTTAGAGTAAGGAAGATCCATTTGCAAAAACAAATTGCGGTAAGTACTAACAACATTAATCAAGCGCCAATCCAAATCAGTCTTCAAAACTAACCCATTTAACGAGTCATTTTCTGTATTACCAAGAAAAACTTCCTTTAAGAGAATAACTATTTCTTGGCCTCTTTTTTTGTCATCTACCCGATTCCCATTTCTATCTGTAACACGAAAACTATGAATGTATCCAAATTGAGAATCAGGTGTTCCTATACGAGTCGTTACCTCATCATAAACATGTAACCCTAACAACTGTAAAATAGGCATAATACGTATCAAATCAATTTTTTCCCGATTATAAATCGTTAAAAGAGACACTGCTCCTGACAAAATAGATCCCTTAAAATTGAAAGGAACTAAAGAAAATTGCATCGATTCTTCATGCACAACCTTTTCTAAATATCCAATGTCCCGCACGGCCTCTTTTGGATTACGTCTCACTTTATAATGAGTAGGAAAAAACGGACCATATTGAATATACAACTGTTTTCCAAATACGCCAGGGTAATCCGTACAAATAATGTCCTTAAGTCTCTCTTCCCAAGGCTTAACCATATCTCGTATCGCTACCGCCAGTTTTTCAATATCAGGAACCCAGTTCTCATTCCCAGCCTGCTCAAAGTAAATATGCAATCGACAGCTTTCTTCACCTCGAATCCGAATCGTTTCAAAATCAGAATGAGGAATTTGTTCAACCATATAATCTTGTATTCTGGAAATATTCTCAGGATTAAATAAATGTGGAGGAATAAAAACAAGAAACGGCAACCGCTTTTTTTCTGTACGTGGTTGAGAAAAAAGGTAAATTTCATTTGGGTTCGTAATCGAAAATAAATCATCAACCATATGTAATAATCGAGTAGATGGCGTTCGAAACAACTCAAATTTGGGAATAGTATTAAAGATACGTATCACTTCATGTTCATCAAAACTATTACGTCTAATATTTCTCTGCTTAAAAATATATTTCATTTTCAAATGGATCAAAGGCGTATCCATATTTCGCGTTAATAAAGAACTTCTTCTCAAAAGCCCAACAAAATTATGGTCCTCAATTCGTCCATCTTTTGTCTTTATTTTAATACTCAACCGCATCAAGTTTTCAAAACGTTGAATAGGGGATTTAAATTTTAAACTATCAAAAATATAAGGCGTCGATAGGCCTCTCATTTTCCAGACATGTGCCTTTAAAACATCTAACAGTGGTCGGTCAAAATTCTCTACATATGACTCTTTTAAAATACCTAACCCTTCTTTTTTTACAAAATCAGAGTCCCCACTTTTTTTCTGAGGTGTTACGTCAAATACGGCATATCCAAAATATGAAAAATTATCTTCATTTAACCATCTCATGAGATTTTGCCATTCTTCTACAGGTTCTGGCGATTTGTAAGGTGAATCTTTCATCGTATTTAGACAATTTTCTACTTTTTTCAATAGTTTCTGCGAGTCCCTATATGATTCCTGAACCGCATGTAAATGTCTCTCAATTTTAGTTCTTAAAATTGTTAATGCATTGTCCTCATCAACATCTTCAAATTCGATATAGGTAACAGAATAATTTTTGCTTAATTTAGAATGAGTGCCAATAGACACAAGCGTCCCTTTTGAATTAACCTCAGCATTAATAACTGGATGCAATAATTTTGTTATTTTAAGCCCAAATTCACGAAACAACGACTGAAACGTCATTATTAAGAATCCTGCATCATTACACACAAATTCGAAGACCTGTTTTTTAAACGATCGCGTATCAATAATGTCTGAAGAATAAATTTTATATTTATCCGTAGCATGACAACTTTCTTCAAAAAAACGATATCGTTTTTCCAAAAATTCGGCCAATCCTTTTGGGCTTTGATTCCCTAACGTACGTGGTGGAATCGAGTCTAAATAACTTACAGAAAATTGATGCAGTAAATCATCTTTTGGGAGAGCGTTTAACGTTTCTTGAATGACATCCATAATTAGCCTCTAAAGTTTAATTTTTTTATCCTAACAACGAATTGAAATATTAGCAGATCTCAACCATATTGGTTACCCTTATAAAACATAAAACTATTCTAAACTTCCGATCATTCCTCTACACTAATTTACGAATAAAATACCTTGATTCTATTAAGCATGCCCCTTATTATCTTAGCAGTATGGATACGCTCTTAATCGATATAGGAAACTCAAACACAGATTTTGTTGAAATTAATTCTAAACCGCGCACTAATGATACCTTAAATTCGCCACATATCATGAGGTCCATCCCAACGGATTCAATAAGTACCACTCAAATAAATAAATGGGCCACTACCTATAAACAAGTGATTATAACGTCAGTAGTCCCTTCACTATCAGATAAATTTAAACGACACCCAAATTGTCTTTTAATTTCACACGAAAACATTCCTCTTATAAAACTTAATTTAAAAACCCCTTCTCAAGTAGGCGCAGACCGAATTGTTGCGTCACTAGCCGCCTACCACCGTTATAAACAGCCTTGTCTCATCGTTGATTCGGGAACGGCTTTAACATTTTGTTTAATTGACGAAAAAGGAATATATCAAGGAGGAACAATTTTTCCAGGAATGAAAATATCGTCAAAAGCGTTAAACCTTTATACAGCTAAAATCCCTCTTATTCACGTCAATAAAACAAAAACAATACTTGGAAAAACAACAAA
>JABIQV010000157.1 GCA_018699495.1 bacterium
CCTCGATTCATATAATTTTAGCCATGGATAGTAAATCGGGAATTGGCTTAAAGAATAAATTGCCATGGTACTTCAAAGAAGAGCTTACTTATTTTCGGCAAATCACGTCCGATTCTGAGGAAGGAAAACAGAACGCACTTGTGATGGGTAGGAAAACGTGGGAGTCGTTACCATTTAAGCCACTTAAAAACCGTAAGAATGTTGTGCTTTCCTTTCAATCTAAATTAGAACTACCAGACAATGTCTTACACCTTTCGTCCCTAGATGAGTTATTGAATGCCGAAAAGCACACTGGCTTTTATGAAAACTTAGATAACATTTTTATCATTGGGGGCGCGTCTATTTATGAACAGGCAATAAGTCATTTAGCAATTGATAAGGCTTATATAACAAAAGTTGATGGCGATTTTGGCTGTGACACTGTTTTTTCTGGGTTACCGGAATCCTTTCAATTGGTAAGTAAGAAAGATATATTGTTGACTGACAACGCGACAAAAAATGAGGCTCAAGTTTCATTTTGTGTGTATCAGAATACAACGCAACTTCTTTAAAATAGCTCTCCCTCAAAAAAGATAAGACCTATTTTAAAAAATCTAAATTAATAATCTTTCAAAAAACAAACCCGTCACTAAAAACACTTAAATCAATTCCATATCTTTTCCTAAGGATTACCAAATGCACGAGACGTGAATTTTCTTTGGTAAGATGCATGGTAAAACTATGTCAGTAGATAAAATATTTTGCAGATGGTTTGTGTCGCGATATGGCTAAAACAATTTCTATAAGGGTGAAAGGAAAATGTTCTGTGACGGCTCTAGCTGGTCAATTTCGTCGACTATACGGGGCGTAATCGTAATTAGAAGTTCTGTTTGGTCATCATTATCCTTTCCACTAGAAAAGAACTGGCCAAGAAGAGGGATATCTCCTAATAAAGGAACTTTTGCTAGAGAATCAGAGTCAGAAGAGTTAAAAAGTCCACCGATAATCACTGTTTCTCCATTTTTTACTCGAACAGTAGTGCTAACCTTCCTAGTTCTCACAATGGGAATATCATTAAACTTACCTCTAAATCCATTAATATAGCTAACCTCTGGTTCAACTTTAATAATAATTTCTTGAGTCTCACGGTTAATTTCGGGAAAAATAGTTAGAGAGATACCTGCGTCAACGTATTTGACAGCTTCGGTAATTCTACCAGAGGTGTCACTGGTAATCTCAATGTAAGGGACTTTGTCACCGATGAAAATGCTGGCTTCCTGTTTATCAATTGCTTTAATACGAGGACTGGCTAATATTCGGGCTTGCCCCTGGTCACTAAGTAAATTCAGAATCGTAAATATGCTCGTTTCAGATTTTGCGGTCACGGTGCTATCACTTATTTGCACGGAGTAGTTAAGAGGAATCGATGTTGCCCAACTAAAGCCCATTTTTTCAACGGCAGTGACAGACGTTTCTACGATTTGCGCCTCAAGTAAAATTTGAGGAATGGCACGAGAATCGATGCTCTGAATAATTTTTGAGTACTTAATAAAATTATTGGGGTCAACTTTTAAGACAAGTAAATTATCTTGTTCAAAAGGTTCAACGGACTCTGACGATGCCAATTGAGACTTTAATATATCAAGGGCATCCTTAACGTTAACGTGTTTTAGTTTAATAACTCGTGTTTCGAGTCGAGTGGGAGTTGTTAAATTAGATTCCTCTCCAATCATAATCGTATTATCTACAATAATATAAGAAAGACCTTGTGTTTTCAGGATAAAATCAATCGCACGACGAATAGGTGTGTCATTTAACGTAATACTCAATACGCCAGTTAACGATTTGTCGTAAATTATATTGAGACCACCTTTGATAGATAGAATTTTAATTACTTCTTTGATATCAGCATCTGCAAGGTCCAGAGAAATGTCTCTGTTAAGCTTTTCTACAAATGTTTCTTGCTTAACTTCTTCGGGAGATGATGGATTCACTCTAAAAACTTTTCGAATGAGCGTCTTGTTAAGGTTGTTTTTACCTATCGCATAAATATTAAACATATTTGCCCCCATTTCAAGAGAGGACGTATGTTTAAATGTACCATTTTCAATTGCAATAGAGGATTCATTGATATAGAGCTCTTCTGTATTGGCAACATTGCCGCTAAACGACACATGTCCTTGATTCGATACATGAAAATTGTCAGGCGTAGCTAATCGGATAATCGGCATTTTTAGCTTTTTAATAGGGTCTATTACAGAAATAGGGGCCTTTGCAGGTTTAGCTATTTTTAACG
>JABIQV010000158.1 GCA_018699495.1 bacterium
TTTAACAATCATATCCGAAATGCGTTCGTTCTTTTTACATTAAAAGCACTCTTTAACCATAGTCAGTATTATTTGGTTGCCTACATGCAGCGGATCGTGAAATTAACCATTCAAAATGATATCTACAAAAAATGTGTCCAATTTTCTCAACATTTTTATACTCAATGGAAAACAGGAGACATCGTCTCTCGTATGTTTACCGATACTTCCAATATGACAAATATGATTGCCCTGACGTTTTGGGAACTTATCCCTCAAGTTCTTACCCTTATAGGTATTGTCGGGTACTTAATTTATTTAAACCCACTTTTAACGCTCCTGTCATTAATTGTAGCCCCGGTAATTATTTGGCTGACAATTAACTGGGGAACCCGCTTAAAACGACTCACTCATCAAGTTCAGCGAAAAGTTGGAAATTTAACCCATTTTACTCAAGAAACATTATCAAACATGAAATTAATCCAAGCTTATACCGCCGAAAAAATTGAATCTGACCGCTTTAATGAACTCAACAGACAAAACGTGTTTTTAGAAATCAAGGGAATTCGTTTGAGTTCGTTGTCTGATGTAATCATCGAACTCTTACAAACATTCACAATGATTGGCGTTCTTTGGTATGCGGGATCAATTATTGCTAAAGGAGAATTTACGGGCCCCCAGTTAATCGCTTATTTTGGTGGAATTGTGTTTCTAATTAATCCCGTAATTGCTCTTTCTAAAGCACATATTTCTATCCAACAAGCCATGGCGTCCACCGAACGTGTCGATAAACTCATTAACGCGCCTGTTCTTATTAAAAATTCACCAGATGCGGTTGCCCTATCTCCCATGAAGGGTTCTATTTCTTTAAAAGACATGTCCTTTTCATATTCAACGAAAAAGTCTTCTGAAAAAATTACAAATGTCCTGAACGGCATAAGCTTAGATATAAAAGAAAATGAAACCATTGCCTTGGTCGGTCTTTCGGGCGCAGGAAAAACAACGTTAATTAATTTAATTCCCAGGTTCTACGACGTTACAGGGGGCCACCTCTTGATAGATGGCATCGACGTGAAAAACATAGACCTCCATTCACTTCGATCTCAGATAGCATTGGTTCCTCAAGAGGATTTTTTATTCCAAGGCACCATTTTGGAAAATATTAAATACGGAAACCAAAACGCATCGTTAGAAGAAGTTGAACATGCTGCGGAGTTAGCACATGCCAAAGAATTTATTGATAAAATGAAAGGTAAATTCAACTCCCATGTCGGTAATCAAGGACGAAAATTATCCACTGGCCAAAAGCAACGGATATCATTTGCTCGCGCAGTCTTAAAAAATCCAAAAGTTCTAATTTTAGATGAACCAACATCCGCTCTAGACTCAGAGTCCGAAAAACATATCCAGCTAGCACTTACCAAGCTTATGAAAAATAGGACAACCATTGTCATTGCTCATCGTCTATCAACAATTCGACACGCAGACAGAATCGTTGTTCTGGATAAAGGCAAAATTTCAGATATCGGTCACCATGACGAGCTTATCGCCCGTGAAGGTATTTATAAAAAATTGTATGACATTCAATTTTCTACAAATTTTTAAATCTATTATGTCAAACCTACAGTTTAAAATAATAGACACTTCTTGTAAGCAAATCTTGATAGATTTTAGAACTATAAGGTAACCTATTAAAGATTGTAGTAAAATTATTAGCGTTTTTCGCGCAGGCAATCAACTCTAAACAATATAATATTGAATCTTTATGAAAAGAGTAAATTATGAACTTAAAAGAAATTAAACGACTGATAGCGATTGTTGAAGAATCTAAACTTTCTCATTTTAGTATTGAAACGGATGGAACTAAAATTGAAATCAAAAAAGAAACAACTACGGTTGTTAGCCAAATCGCAGCACCTCAACTTACTACAATGCTTCCAGCAGAAGCAGCACCGGCTGCAGTTCAAGGGTCTGTTCCTTCAGAGCCAGTAGTAGATAAAAACCTTAAAACGATAACAGCCCAAATGGTTGGAACTTTCTATTCTTCGCCTAACCCTGAAGCAGATGCTTACGTTACAGTAGGTTCCTCTATTAAATCTGGCCAAACTATTTGTGTAATTGAAGCCATGAAATTATTTAATGAAATTGAAGCTGAATTTGACGGTACTATTGAAAAAATCTGTGTAAACAATGCAGAACCTGTTGAGTACGGACAAGATTTATTTATCGTTAGAGTAACTTAATTTGAGGTAATGGCGAGTCAAAAACGCTGGTTAATTTATCCTCAAAATGAAAATTTAAGCCAAAAATTAGGGCAGTCACTTCAACTGCCCGCTTCTATTGCCCAAGTTCTTCTTAATAGAGATATATCGTCATTACAACAAGCTCGAGATTTTGTTAAACCTTCGATCTCTGATGCAAATTTTGATACCACCCGATTAACAGCAGCCTGCCACCTTTTAGAAGATAAATTATCCTCCAAGAAAAAAGTAATGATTCTCGGTGACTACGATGCTGATGGAATGACATCTACATCTCTTATGACCTCTGTCTTAAAAAAACTTGGTTATGAATTATCGTTTTTTATACCGCACCGATTTGAAGATGGTTATGGATTAAATCAAAAAATAGCAGAGCGCTGCGTTCAAAAGAAAATCAGCTTACTCATTACCCTAGATTGCGGAATCACCAATACAAAAGAAATTGCTTACCTTAGATCACATAATGTCGATGTTTTATTACTCGATCACCATACAATCCCTACGCCCTGTCCAGATGCTACCGTGATATTAAACCCCAAATTCTATGAGCCAGACCATGCGCTTTACGACCTGTGTACCGTTGGTATTGTCTTCAAATTTTTAGTGGCCTTTTGTGACACTTATCACCCGGATTACCCAATACACTTAGATCTCGACCTTGTTGCAATTGGAACCGTCGCTGATGTTGTGAACCTTCGTGGCGAAAATAGAGGTCTGGTACAAGAAGGATTGGTTTTACTTAACCAACGTCGACGATTAGGGATTCGGCTCTTAATAGAAGAAGCAAAGTTAGGACAAATTGATATTACTGGTTACCATATCGGGTTTGTCATTGGTCCTATTTTGAATGCGGCTGGCAGGCTGTCGACAGGTCAATTAGGTGTCGACCTATTAACATCAGAACACGAAGATTCGGGACGTCATTTAGCAAAAAAATTATACAGTTTAAATCAAAAACGCAAAGGGCTTGGCCAAGATATTTTGAAAGAAGCATTAGAAGTTGTCGAAGCATCTGAAGACGCTCCTGTTATTGTAATGGCTAGCTCAAATTGGCATCCAGGAATTATTGGTATTACAGCTTCTCAAATTGCTAGAACGTTTTCCAAACCAACTGTCTTAATTGGGATAGGTGACGATTTTGGACGAGCCTCAGCAAGAAGTATTGGCGAAATAGATATTTATGCCCTCTTAAATCAATGTTCTTCACATTTTATGAAATTTGGAGGCCATAAAGCGGCAGCCGGGTTTAGTATCGATCTTTCAAAAATAGATGCCTTTCGAGACCAACTGATTTCTCTCAGCAAAGAAAAACTCTCGAAAAAAGACCTCCAAGATATTCTTTACATTGATGCAAAACTTTCACCATCTGATTTTGAGCTGCCCTTTGTTAGTGATGCCTTAAAATTATCCCCTTTTGGTCAAGGAAACCCTGAACCCGTATTCTATTCAAACGATCTCAAAGTTGTAGATAGCCGCTTAGTCGGTGACGGAAAACATTTAAAGGTTTCATTTATCAGTAAAGATGGCAAACACCCCATAAATGCTATTGGATTTGGACTTAGCGAAAAACTTGAATTACTCTACAAAAAAAATATAGAATGTGTGTTTAATGTAGATATTAATTACTGGAATGGACAATCAACTCCTCAGTTAAAATTAATCGATATCAAATAAAGAACCAAATAACATGAAACATTTGCATACCTTTCAACAATTAAAAGAAAACGTATCGACCTACATTAGCGCCGAACACATCCCTACGATTGAACGTGCTTACAAATACGCAAGGCATGCCCATCGTGGCCAATACCGTCGCTCTGGGACACCTTATATCACCCATCCCGTATCCGTTGCTTATATACTCTCGGAGCTACATCAAGACTACACCGCAATTTGTGCAGGGCTTTTACATGACACGATTGAAGATTGCCAAGTCACTCACGATGACATTGAACGTGAATTTGGACCGGATGTTGCCACGCTTGTTGAGGGGGTTACCAACTTAGGTAAAATTTATTTTGGTTCAAAAGAGGACCGACAAGTTGAAAACTTCAGAAAAATGTTCTTAGCAATGGCTAAAGACGTTCGCGTGGTATTAATTAAACTCTCAGATCGTCTTCATAATATGCGAACTCTGAAATTTTTACCCTCAGATAAACAAAAACATGTTTCACGTGAAACATTGGATATTTTTGCACCCCTTGCAAATAGACTTGGAATTGGATTTGTAAAATGGGAACTCGAAGATCTCGCTTTTTATTACCTGCACCCTGAAGAATTTCAAAAAATCAAACGATGGGTAAATACACGTAGAGACGAACGAGAATCCTATATTTTTTCATTAATGGATACGATAAAAGAGTTAATTCATTCGGAAAGCATAGACGGTGATGTTACAGGCCGTCCTAAGCATTTTTACGGAATATATAAAAAGCTTCTCGACCAAGATATCTTTTTTGAAGAAATCTATGATGCGTCCGGTGTCCGAATATTGGTTAAATCTGTTCAGGATTGCTATCAAACACTGGGCCTTATTCACTCAAAATTCAAGCCTATCCACGGGCGCATTAAAGATTATGTGGCTATGCCAAAGTCAAATTTATATCAAAGCTTGCATACCTCTGTTATTGGTCCTCAAGGAAAGCCGGTCGAAATTCAAATTCGAACATACGATATGCACGCCGTATCCGAACAGGGAATTGCTGCACATTGGAAATACAAAGAATCTGGTACGAACCAAGATGTGGATATGTCCTGGCTTCGTCGTATTATTGACCTTCAACAAGAAACCAAAGCTCCTGAAGAATTTTTTAAGAACTTAAAACTTGATTTGTTTATTGATGAAATCTTTGTTTTCACCCCAAAGGGAGACGTACAAGTTTTTCCCAAAGGATCGACTTCTGTAGACTTCGCTTACAAAATACATACTGATATTGGAAATCGTTTATTGGGAGCTAAGATAAATGGTCACATCGTAAACTTAAACTATCGATTGAAAAATGGCGACCGTGTTGAAATTCTAACGTCTAAAAAAGAGTCTCCAAATTTGGCATGGTTACACTTTGCAGTTTCAGGACATGCTAAATCTAAAATTAAACAATGGTTTAAAAAACAAAACATTATAGAAAATACGACAAAAGGCAAAAAAGAACTAGAAAAGCACCTGATCATCAATAGATTTGTACCTAAAGAGGTTTTAACCGACACTACTTTAAAAAAAATAAAAACGGGGTATTCATGCTCAAAATGGGACGTTCTTTATTTACTCATTGGACAAGGCGACGTGTCTTCCTCAGATATTATTACTCAACTCAATAAATTATTTAATAAACATGAAGATGTTCCAAAACTCAAATTAACGTCATCATTACGAACGAAACAAAAAAACCAGTCCGAATTTGGAATCACTGTACTCGATCAAACAAATATAGAAATTTCTTTAGCAAAATGTTGTAACCCATTAAACGGAGATGCCATTACAGGCTTTATTACCATTGCCAAAGGGGTGACTGTTCACCGATCAACATGTTCCCATCTCATTAATTTAAAATCCCGATTCCCAGACCGATTTATCCCCGTAAACTGGGAATCCAGTTCTCAACAGAAATTTTCGGCAACCTTTAAAATTGAAGCGATTGATCGTCCTGGATTGGTTCAGCAAGTGCTAAAAACCGTATTCGACGCCAAAATTATTTTATTGGGTGTTACAACGTGTATACAGCCAAAAACAGGAAAAGCCAAAATCGAACTTTTACTCGAAGTTAAAAATTCTCAAGACCTTGCTAAAATTAAGCATACGATAATTGATATTCCAGATGTCGTTAATATTGAACGGTCCATGAATTGGAGTAAAAAAGGATGGCTAAGAGAGGAATGAAAAAAAAATTTCAACTTATTATAGCAAGCAATAACGGCCATAAAATATCTGAAATTAAAAAAATATTTTCTGCCTTAGACATTGATATTTTTGGCTGGACAGACTATTTTTTATCGGACTTAACTGTTGACGAAAATGGACTAACATTTGAAGAAAATGCTCGAAAGAAATTAGAAAACTATCCGTCCATTCCTTCACAATACAAAAAAAGGTATGTTCAATTATTCCTTTCAGATGATTCAGGTCTAGAAGTCGATACGTTAGACGGACGTCCAGGTATTCATTCTGCACGATATGCTCCTGAAGGAACAAGTGTTGCATTGTGCACCAAATTGCTAAACGAACTCAAGGGGGCGTCTAACCGCAAAGCAAATTTTACGGCTGCAATTGCTCTTAAAGTACCTGACAAGCCTATTCAAATCGCCATTGGACAGGTTTTTGGGAAAATTGCAGAGGATATATTTACAGACAATGGATTTGGATATGACCCCGTATTTATACCCCAAGGTTATAACCAAACATTTGCACAGATGTCACCTTCTCAAAAAAACAAACTTAGCCACAGAGGAAATGCTCTTGAAAAGCTTAAGGGCCCTCTCCTTCAAATCATTACCTCCTCTTAAAAAGAGTTGATACTATGCCTTTCATCTCAGTTCTTCCGTACAATTTTTCTTAATCCAGATTTCTAGCTCATCAAAAAAAAGTCTGTTAAACTAAACATAAGCTTCATGGAATTACTTAAAGACTTATTTTTATTTGTAAAAGCACGAAAAGTATATTGGATTGTTCCATTACTGCTTGTATTACTAACAATTGGATTTTTATTATTTGTATCTACGGGTACAGCCGTCTCTCCTTTTATCTATATGTTGTTTTAAAAACTATTGATACAAAACCGATGACACCGCAGCAATCCGCTCCTCAACTTAGCATAAAATTATTTTTTATTAGCTCCATTTTCACACTCCTTTTTTGTCTAATTTTAGCCGAAGTTGGGCTTCGCGTGATTTTTCATTTAGGTCACCCCGTTTTATATCAAACCAATCCAAACTATGGCTCCCGCCCTCAACCAAATCAATCAGTTCTTGGGGCAAATGGGTCTCACATAAAAATCAACAACCTTTCCCTTAGAACAACCGAAAAATGGGATAACTTTGAAGAGCACAGTATCCTTTTTATGGGAGATTCTGTTACATACGGCGGATCTTATATCGACAATTCTGAACTCTTCACGACCATCATTCAAAATAAAATGAATCAATCTAACTCAGATAAACTAAAAATAGGGAACTCAGGGGTAAATGGATGGAGTGTTCAAAACATAAATGGCTTAATCATCGACGAGAAATTTCTTCCATCGCGTCATTACATAAGCTTTTTAATCGAAGGGGATTTTTATCGGCAAATGAACGAAAAGGCCTATGGATGGACAAAAAGTCCTCGGTTAGCACTTATTCACGTTGGCCATCACTATTGGAAGTTATGGAATAAAAACAAGGCCTCTCGTCACCGACGTCAAGATAATCCGGAACCAATTACACATCAAAACACATCAAACAATGACCGTTCTATTCAAAAAAAAAACGGACTTGACTCTGTTCGTCTCCTCAAATCAATGACTGCCCATTTAAATTCATTAGGATTTACCCATCATATCGTTATATCGCCAACTAAAGCCCAGGTTGAGGGTACTGAGCCAATTGACGACTGGATTTCAACCTCGCTAAAAACAGAAGGCTTAAACCCGATATATATGTTAGAGGATGTTCAACGATCTATTCAGACAAATGACACCATAGTTATCTCCTCTATTTACCATGACGTTGTGCATCTTACTAAGCAAGGTCACGAACTATGGGCAACGCTTATATTGAAATATTTAAAGGATATGTATAAGATAGTGGAGCTTGATTAATAAACGTCATATTCATATATGATATAACGTACTCAAGAGAGAGATAATTAGTAGTAAATTTTCGAAAGAAATTTCGGGATTTTTCTTAAAAAATTAATGGTTCGATTTAACTTAAATCGGGGTGTGGCGCAGTCTGGTTAGCGCACCAGTTTTGGGAACTGGGGGCCGGTGGTTCGAATCCACTCACCCCGACCATTTATTTTAAATTTTTTGTTTATATTAGACCCCAAACTATAAAAATCAGGTTGGCTTCTTCTAATTTTAATCATTCTTTTGGATTTAAATTTGCTCTTCTTCTCTAGAGAGATTTTAAAGAACATTGTATTATTTCCAAA
>JABIQV010000159.1 GCA_018699495.1 bacterium
CGTCATAAATATCTTTAATCACAAAAACAAACCAAAATAAAACGATACCAAAATAAAATGATATAAACCCAATTATCCCTTTTGAGGCCAATGTATTTAAGTACTCATTATGCAACCTATCCGGAGTAAAATTATGCCCACCTTCTAGAACACCATAGTCAGCAAGTCGGTACTTTGGATACATATACTTAATAGTATCTGGCCCCGAACCTAACAATAGATGATCTTTTATCCAAGGGATTGAAGACTTCCACATTGATGTACGAGCCGTTCCTTTTTCTGCGTCCTTTTTGTAACTACCCGTTTTACTTTCCACAGCTTTCATTACTAATAATGACTGATTCTGTTTACCTTCCACGAATTGATCGATATAACCAGGAATAATAGGTAATGTTATAACAAATCCAAATACCACCAAAAATAAAATCAACCATTTCTTTTTATCTCTTTCAAGATACCTATTTCCTCGTAACCCTGTGATAAAAAATATAACTAAAAGAGAGGCATAAAGTAGAACAGATTTTGGGTCAACTGCTACAAATTGTAGTTTAGAAAAGATAGCAATAATTGATAGTCTTGAAATAATAATTCTTAGACTACCTCTAGATAAAAGTGAAATATATATCAGCCCAACCGTCATCATAAAGTAAAGTAAATAGACTGACGGTTGTGTCACATAAGTACCAATGAACGATTCATATCGCATGATATAGTTTAAATAAAAACCGACGATAAACACCACCAAAACAATGCCACTATGCCGAGGATCTATCGCTTTTTCCGACAATTTTTGAAGGATATTTTTATCCCTCAACTCTTTTTCAGAATCGTTTCCTAGCGAGTTGTTATCAGATTTTCTATCACGGCTAGTCTCAATCCATTTTAGACTGTCCTCATTTTGGTTGCTTATATCAAATTTAAAATACGATACAACTATCCATGCTAAAAGTATGAAAATCAATACAATCCCTAGGATGGGTTTGGTTTCTTGAACTTGAAAAATATCAAAAAGAATATAACTTGCTACAGCAATAGCTGTGAAAAAGAAATCTGCTATATACAAAGTTTTAGATTTCTTGGCCAACAACTGAGTTACCATCAAATAAAATATCGGCATAACACCAATAAAACCGAGCCACGTTGCTCGAGAAAAAGATAAAAATTGGGTGTAATAAATTAAGGACGTTGCCATAAAGACTAGCCATCTTATATCTAACCCCATTAAATAAAGACATACTATAATACAAGTAGTAAAAATAACTGTAGAAACGGACCCAGAAATAAAGCCTGAAATAGCTAAGTAATAGTAGCTAATAATCACCAACACCGTAAAAAAGGCTGCCAAACATCTTGTTAAGATGGAAAATCTAGACCTCACATTATTAATCGAACTTAAATATAAATTCAACCCAATACCAATAGGAACAACCATACTTACATAAGCACAGTAATGAACAGGATTATTGATACATGCAAAGACCCTAAATGTGGGATCCTGACTCCAGTTCATAAAATCCCACCCTAGACTTTGACACACACCATAAAGGGAAGATATCGCAGTAGATCCGATTATTCCTCCAACTACCCAAAATAAACTGTTTTTTAAATGAATGTTTTTTGCAATCATAAAAAATAAGACAACATAGTTTATGGTGGTAATGATCCCTTCCCACCTATCGTAAGAACCAATGATGCTGATAATTATATTTTGAGAAACAATTGTCGAAACTATGTTCACCAAAAGCCAAATACCAAAGCCTAATTCAAACCCTGTACGTTTCCATCTAAAAATTCCAAATGTTAGGCTTGATTCTTCACGATTGTCTTCATCGTGTGCTTTTAAAACAAGGTATTTAAAAAACCAAACAAAAATAACTAACAATTCGATAACTCGGAGTAGTAGAAGTTTATTTACTTCAAATACGGATCTTGTTAACGATGTGAAAAGTAGAGGCGTTCCAATAGCCAAAAGAAAGAACATCACGTTAAAAAACGAATCAATTATTTGTTTAAATTTATTAATTGTCATATTTATAGTTTTTCTAAAAAATATAGATCAATCAAAAGTGTACCATAAAAAAATTCATATGATCCCCTAATTTTTACCGATTTTTATCCAAAACTCACTATCTTTTATAGATAAAATTATGGAGCACTTCACAAGATAATTAATCTCTACAAACTAGGGACATCTCTATAATGAACAGCCCCTCCAATTGTATGCCTGTATTGTATCGGAGAGAGTCATATCTACTAAAATCAGGGTATGGAGGTGACACGTAATGAATCCGCTGCAGAAATTTCATCATGAACTTGCTAATTTAAACAAACATTCTTAAATTCGACACATAACCATTATATGGAATGATCTTCTTTGTTATTAACTTTTCAGAAAGTACCCAGGTAAAGATTACAAGACATTATGATGTAAACGTTCCACATTATGAAACTTTCATTTTACTACTTGGTGATTATAATCGACCGGTTAATATCACTTCCCCTGAATCGTTTTCACTCACCTCACGATACTAAGTTTATCTTTACCAATCGTTTGGCCTGTTGATGAAGATACTGTGACCAAATAAAAATAAGTCCCATTAGAAAGGGCTGTACCAGAAGAGCTTGTTCCTTCCCAATATATCGTGTTGTACCCGTCAATTACATTAGATGATAACGAGCTTAATTGGTTCCCAAATATGTCATAAATATCTATCTTAACGTCTCCTTCTCCAGACGATTGAAAACCAAAGGTCGTCCCATCATTACGCACAGGATTAGGAAAATTTGCTATCAAACTAACTATGAGTGAGTCGTCGTCACCCTCTCCAGAAGAAAGCGGATGTTCTGCCGCATAAGCTTTAAATGTAGCCGCCAACAGATTAGGGCTCAATACACCATATCCGTAACCTGCGGTTTTTGAAGAATTTTCAGGATTAACAGATGAATATTTTAATATCTCAATAACCTCTTCC
>JABIQV010000160.1 GCA_018699495.1 bacterium
GTTATTTGTGGTCTCTTATTTAAAGAGATGGGACATAGCTCCTCTAGTGTTAGCGTCCTTCAAAGTATTAATATTTCTGATAATTTATTCATAGCAATGGTTGATTCCATTGGTAAAATATTTGTTCGGTTGTTAAAAATGATTATTGTTCCTTTAGTATTAGCCTCTATTGTTATGGGAATTGTATCTCTTGGTGATACGCGACATGTGGGTAAAATTGGGATGCAGACATTTGTATTGTTTATCGCTACGACATTGATTTCTGTGTCCGTTGGTCTTCTATTTGCTACAACGTTAAAACCAGGTTTACATTCGGGAGTGTCTATAGAACAGGTTGGTGAAACGTCTGTTTCAATCCCACCGTCGATAACTCAAATTTTGGTTGATATTGTGCCTAGTAATATCTTTGATGCGATGGCTAATACTAGTATGTTATCTATTATTTTCTTTGCTGTTTTAATTGGATTAGCTATTACGGCTTCTGGGGAAAGAGGACGACCTCTTTTAGATATTTTCGATGGTTTAAATCAAGTAATGATGAAAGTAACCGATTGGATTATGGCGTTTGCTCCTGTTGGCGTTTTTGCACTGTTGACTGGATTAGTGGCGAAAACGGGGTTGAGTGCGTTTATTCCATTGGGTGTTTATATGGGAACGGTACTTCTAGGACTGTTTGTTCATGCATTTATAGTGATGCCTCTCCTTTTAATTATTCTGGGTAGATATTCTCCAATAAAGTTAGCTAGAAATATTGTGACTGCCTTAGCAACGTCATTTTCTACAGCAAGTAGTGCGGCCACTCTCCCTATTACAATGGATAGTTTAATTAAGAATGCAAAAGTATCGAATAGAGTGACTAGTTTTGTTATACCTTTAGGAACGACGATAAATATGGATGGAACAGCGTTGTTCCAAGGCGTTGCAGCTGTATTTTTAGCGCAAGTTTCGAATGTGTCATTAGGGATTTATGAGATGGTTATAATTGCGGTGACAGCTACTCTTGCCTCAATAGGTGCCGCTGCTATACCTAGCGCTGGCATCGTAACATTAGCGTTGATTTTAGACGCAGTGGGTGTTCCTATTGGTGGAATAAGTATTATTCTTACAGTAGATAGAATATTGGATATGTGTCGCACAAGTATAAACGTATGGGGAAGTGCCTGTATCTCGGTTATTGTTGCTAGATTTCAAGGGGAGACTCTGAAATAAATTAATTTTTTCGATTTAAATGAGGTTAAGAGATTAGGAGGGGTAAAATGGAAGATTCAAATACAACAACGCGTTTCTCAGAGCTCGATTTAAAAACGTCTTTTTCCTCTATTTTTGAAAAATCAGACTGTTTCGTTGTATCAAACGTAAATGTAGATTTTCAAAATGAACGACGATTCACCTTATTTATTTCAAATGATCTTGTTCAATTTGTCGAAAAAAAAGTATCTGGTGAGACATACAGTTGGGGCAAGTATTGGGATCAAGATTATATTTTTATGAATGATAATAAGTATGAAAAAGAGACTAGCATCCCTTTTTTTGGAATGTTAGAGACCTGTTTGTATCAGATAATTGGTAAAAACGCGTCTGTATTTTTGTTAAATGAGCCATCTGAAAAAGATTCGGTAGTGAGGACATATGAGGATCTTCAGACAATGGTTTTACAGGATTTAACAGAGTTGCCATTTCCTGTAACTACGAATTTGAAACTAGAAACTAGATTTCAGATGCTTCAAAAAGTATCATTTTCTTTAAGAAAAGCGAAAAGTCTTCTCGTTAATCGACCTGTATCTTTTTCTGAAATTGCGGAATCAAAAGATACGTCAGCTGTACAATTAAACACATCGTCGACTTTAGAGTCTATGGGTATACAGATGTTAACGGGGATTCGAGAAGAAAAGAGAGAGGAGACCACTGTATCGCTAAAAATTTTGGATGAAAAGCCAATTTTATTTAACCAACTCGTTGGGCCAAATAAAGAAGAGATGATCTCACTGTTTTCTGAGCGGGTACAGGAAAATAGCATGAGTCTGTCAAATTTTTTAGACTTAATAAAAACACTGTATTTATCTTGGCCAAAAGTGAATAGTACCGTTCATTTTGATTTAAAAACGTGTTTAGAATCACGGTGTAAAAATGGCGATGGTGATGGATTAGCCGATGATATTGTTAAAAGTGGATGGACTATTCCTCAAGCTTTAAATTCTTTTTATCAGGACTATTCACCAGTGATTGAAATGCTGTTGGAAAAGAAAAGGTTAAGTGAAACAGAGGTAGAATTGGTGTCTTTATGGGCAGTGCATGTTATAAGACATGAAGAAACGACGTTGGTGGATGGTCAGTTAATTAATAAACTTTATGTATCGAATCATGTAGAACCGTCTGTTAAGTTTTGTCCTTGGAAAAAGGGGTTTATCCATGGATTTACTCTTAGTGTTCGAAAATCGACAATGCTTTCTAGGTTGCTAAATAAGAGTATTAATGACTCATTTGATGGTTTAACGACTAATAAAAAAAAGATTATTGAAATATTAAGAGCAATGTTGTTTTTAGCCGAAAAGGCACAAATTGAAGAGTTGTCTTTAATAGGCTTTGAAAGTTATATTTTTGATCTTGATAAAATGTCTCAAGGACATCTTAATAATCCTTTAACTTTAAGTGGATATTATAAAGAAAACTCGATGACAGACTTTGCTAAATATTATGCAAATGAATTTAATCGTATAATGACCGAGAATTTTTGAATTCAGTATTTGAAAATAATATTGATTTTAAGTTAAAGGTTATTTAACGTGTGGTTAATAATTGTTAATCATCATACTAATTTAACTTTTCCATGAGGTTTAATTACTTCAAACTTAGCGCTTTTCCCTTATTTATTACATTCATATTAAAATAATATTCCAACTATATTCATTTTTGACAGTATGGGTGCCGTTCTTTCATCGATACTTTATATTTTAGTACTCAGTCTTTTAGGAACGAATCAAACGTTTTATATGTATTTAATATTTTTTATAATTACTTATTTTTTTCAATACAATATGTTTATTTACGAAATAATTCACAACGTAAAAAATGGGAAAAAGAATTTCTCATTATAAATTTGGAGTCAAAATTTAATATTTTAATTTGAATTTAGTGAATTCCATTTCGAATTGTCGTGCTGCTCCGTAACTTTTATAACAACTTCTTCTGGTAAAAGTGGATGGAATAGTCCTAAAGCATTAAATTCTTTTATCAGGACTATTCATCATTGATTGAAATGCTGGTAGAAAAAAAAATGTTGGGTGAAACAGGGTTTGAAATTGTGTCTTTATGGGCAATACATGACGTAATACAAGAAGAAACGAGTTTAGTAGATAGTGAGTTAATTAATAATGTTTATGTATTAAATCATGTAAAGACGTCTGTTAAATTATGTCCTTGGAAAAAGGGGTTTATTCTTGGAGTTACTCTCAGTGTCTAAAAATTTATAATGGTTTCTCAGCTTCAAAATAAGGACTTTAGTGACGGCTTTAACATGCTTGATGAAAATAAAAAGAAGATAGTCGAGCTATTAAAATTAATGTTATTTATCGTCGAAAAAGTAAAGATTATGAAATTTTAATTAAAAAACCTCGATAACTATATGAATGACCTTGATAAAGTTTCTCGAGGCCATATACAGAGACCGGTGAGACTTAATGCTCAATATAAGGAAAAATCGACGATAGAATTTGCAAAATTATACGCAAATGAATTTAATAGGATTATTTCCATATTAGAGTAGGTTCTTTTAAACAAAGGAGATATTAATCATGAGTATTAACTTAAATTCTGGATTCCAAAATCATCGTAGTTTTGAAAATAGGATAGGTGCCACTTTTGACAAAAATGTTGGCGAAAAGAGTAAGGCCTTAAAAAAATTAGAGACCGAGTGCGAAGGCATTTTGACGAGGCATGATATTTCCCCTTCCGACCGACTTTTTTATTCAGAATCAATGAAACTGATTAAATCCACACTTTTTACAATTGACGTCATTGATAAACCGACTGGTTCTATTCCACCAATATCCTCTGAAGAGAAAAATGACTTAAACAATGAAGTGATTAAATATTTTGACACAGTTGTCGACTATTCGGAAGCCATGAGAGACCAGTCAAAGGTGACAGGCGAGGGCGATTTTGATGGTGTACTATCCGAAAAACAATTTAATACAAAAAGATTTATGGAAGGGGCTAAAACCACCTTAGTGGAGAAACTACCCGTATCAATAAAAGCTTCAATAGAGGCCGTAGATAAGGCCGTACATGAGGCCGTAAGTAAAATAAGAAAATCAGCGAAATCCCGTCCGTCGTCCCCTCTATTGGAGGGTCTTCAACGAGGCACATTTCCTCTTTCCGCAAAAGGAAATGTTACCCCAGA
>JABIQV010000161.1 GCA_018699495.1 bacterium
AATACAAAAATTAAAATATGGTGCCATGACAAACAACTTTCTGAACACATAACTCAATTTCATACGCATCCCCAATTTGACCAGATTAAGTTTGACCATGCTATTGAAGCGACTCATGACCTCGACGAATTAATCGCAGAATCAAGTTATATAATATTGGGAGTTGCATCTCCTTTTCTCTCTATCCTTGAACAAATAAAAAAAACATATTCGAATCAGCCTATACTTATTCTTACAAAAGGAGTGGTTGAAAATGGGCCTTCTATATTTGTGTCCGAAAACGTAAAACATTATTTAGGAAATATTCCGTTTGCTACTCTATCTGGTCCAAATTTAGCAGCAGAAATTCAAGATAAAAAGCCTGCAACGACTGTTATTTCTTCTCCCTCTTTAAAAGTAGCCAAAGACTTTCAAAATTTACTGTCCTGCCCAAGGTTTCGTGTCTATACATCAATGGACCAAAAAGGGGTAGAAATTGGGGGCGTATTAAAAAATAGTATCGCTGTAGCATGTGGAATTTCTGAAGGATTAAATTTAGGAAATAACTGCCGTTCATCGTTAATTACACGTGGGCTTCAAGAAATTATTCGATTTGGCACATTATATGGTGGTGAAGAAGAAACGTTTTACGGCTTATCAGGAATGGGCGATTTAATCACAACCTGCTCGTCCAGCTCTAGTCGAAATTACCGATTAGGGGTTTCTATTGCTGAAGGAAAAACTATTGCTGAAGCTATCTCTCATTTGTCTCCTCAAGTTGCGGAAGGTTATAAAACTACTAAAATTATTTACGAAATTTCAAAAACAAAATCGATAGATATGCCTATTCTTTCTGAATTACACAAAATCCTATACCACAATAAACCGCCAATGGATGCATTAATGTCTCTAATGAGCAGACCTTTAAAAAGTGAATAGGTCCAACACATCTGTTCTAATATTTTTTTGCCGATTAATTTCCGATATTGCCGTTATTCAATTTAGTATCGTTCTTGCTTACAGTTTAAAATTTAAATTTGGATGGTTACTTTCGACTTACTTTCGACTTGATTGGGGAGAAATCTATTCTCACGCTCAGATTGAACCCTATTTAAAAAGCTCTGGATTATTGATTGGAATTTGGATTCTTACCTTTGTTTTCTTTGGTTTATATAGATCTAGAGACGGCCTTATGCCAGAAGCGGATGAATGTTTTTCTATTATAAAGGCATCTACCTTAAGTACCATCCAAATCATGGCGATTACGTTAATATACAAGGATTTACCAGAGTCACGAGGAGTTTTGGTATACACATGGGTAATAGGTATCATATTTCTATCCTTTTCAAGACTTATCATCTTAAAAATTGAGCACACTATGTTTAAAAAAGGGAAAGGAACAAAACGATCAGCGATAATGGGAAACGATATATTGTCACAGGATATTGCAGAAAAATTTTTCCTTTTCCCAACGCTTCGATTTTTCTATATTGGCCATATTAACACAACCCCTCCCGACCAGCTTCATTTCCATTTAAAAAAAAGATATATCAATATTGGTCATCCAACTGACTACCAATCTATTCTTAAAGAGAATAAAATTGACGTTCTTTTTGTTACTGATTATTCAACAAAAAATATATCTGATACGTCAACAGAACAAAAGCATAGTCCAGATATTGGAGACGTTGTAACCTTTTGTAAAAAACATATGATCGATTGTTATGTTATTCCTAGTGCTTATACATTTACTAATGATCCCATATCTACTCTGGACTTTGACGGACTTTCTTTTATTCAGGTTCTATTGCATAAAAAATACATCTATAAATTAAAACTTAAACGCATTTTTGATATTTTGTTTTCTTCAGTTGGATTGATACTTTCAATTCCGATTTTTGTTAGTGTCTATTTAATCATAAAAGCCACGTCTCCTGGACCTGTCTTTTACTATCAAAATCGTTTAACTCGGGGTGCAAAACAATTTAAAATGATTAAATTTAGAACGATGGTACTTGATGCTGAGCGGAGTTCTGGTCCTGTTATGGTATCGGAGTCCGAAGACACTCGGTTAATTAAATATGGTCAATTCCTTAGACGTACATCAATAGATGAACTGCCTCAACTAATAAATGTTTTTAAAGGAGAGATGAGTATAGTCGGCCCTCGTCCAGAACGTCCTCATTTTGTTAAAAAGTTTTGTAAAGAAATACCAGGATTTGAACAACGCACAGATATGAAAGGCGGTATTACTGGCTGGGCTCAAATTAATGGTCGTTCAATTTTAACACGACGACCAGAACATAAACTTAAGTACGACCTATATTATATTTATCATTGGTCGCTTTTATTCGACCTAAAAATATTAATTAAAACGTTGTTTATTGTTTTTAAACGTGAAAACGCCTACTAGTCCACCCTCTGAAAGGACAACTCTATTGCAGAAAACGAATAAATACTATGCCTAAAAAACATCAAGTTGAATCCTCTACCCTATCTCACCATCTTTCTTCTCATAACCTCATAATTTTAGGGGGAACATTTGACCCTGTTCATAATGGACATTATTCAATCATAAAATCTATAAAATCAGTTTTTCCAGAATCAAAAATCATAGTAGTTCCTACCTTTCAATCTCCTTTCAAAACTAAGCCCCTACTTGTTGCGAGGCAACGATTACTATTATTGAAAAAGCTAGTTCTAAGTATTCCGAATCTAACCATCGATCCTTATGAACTGTATAAAGAAAAAACATCTTATTCCATAGATACCATTAAATACATTAAAGATAAAAACCCAA
>JABIQV010000162.1 GCA_018699495.1 bacterium
AAAATTGGAAAATAAGCGTATTCAATGCCTAAAGACGTAGCGACTTGGTGGCTTATCATTCCAGCTACGAATGAAGGTAATAAAACGTCGTATAATACGTTTCCTACAACGAGAACTTCGACCCCAAAAATGGCGCCTGCGATGGGTGTTCCAAAGACGGCAGAAAAGCCTGCGCTTATTCCACAAATAACAAGTTTTTTTCTATCTTCTTTATCAAATCTAAATATATTTGAGAACATGGAAGCGAGTCCTGCACCTATTTGAGCACTCGGTCCTTCTTTTCCAACGGAACCTCCGCTAATAATTGTAATTAAGGTAGATACCGCCTTTACAGGGACGACGAGAGGTTTGATGTATCCTGAATGTTTATGGACGGCTTCAATTACTTTTTCTGTGCCATGTCCTTGTGCCTCTGGAAGTAAATATTTACTGATAATTATGTTAAGAAAAAGAGCTAATGGGAGTAACAGAAAATAAAAAGGGTATTTTGATGATTCATCTATTCCACCGTGAAGAATTTTTAAAAATAAAGCGATTGCAGAGCCAACAATTGCACCAATAATAGTTGCAAGGGTTACCCATTTAATAATATGTGCAAATATTACCCATTCTTCAGTTAGCGCTAATAAGTTTTTCTTTTTCAATACTAGTGGCCGCCTTTAGTTTTTCTAACGTTTACTTTAATGTAATTTTATTTATATCGCTAAATCTTTTAAATTGTAAGATGGGTAAACACTAACACTTTTGTTATACCGAGTACAATTAAACCGAACGCCAAAACGTTTGTGGAGGCTAAACCTTTTTTTTGGAATTATTGAGTATTTGAGTTAGACTTTTAATACTGAATATGGTTTCTTATAAAAATTTAAATTTAATGGTTTGTTGGAGCCTTTTTACGACGCTTCTTTTATGGTTATTCTTTGGAATGCATCATGTGTTGTATGGAAATGAGACAGATTATTTTTTACAAGCGAGGGGTTTTTTTGATACACAATTTTTAGGATCAGATTGGTATTTTCAGAGTACAAAGGCCGGGTTGGTAATGTATTCGCTTTGTACGGGGTTATTTCTTAAAATCTTTTCACCTATTTTGATTTTTTGTATAGGCCGATTGATTTGTATGGGTGCCTTTGTTATAAGTTTTTTTGGACTTTGTAAAAAATTGGGTATTCGTTTGCAATATGCCTTTATGTCTCTTTTGTTATTTATAGGGTTGGGCCAATCTGTAGGGGCTGGGGAGCATATTTTCGGTACGTTTGAACCTAAAAATATTTCCTATTTTTTAATAATGGCTAGTTTGAGCTATTTGTTTTCTAAAAAACAGGGGGTGTTCTTTCTTTTCTTAGGGCTTTCTTTTTCGTTTCATCCTGTGCTTGGTGGATGGGGAGGGGTAATAATTCTTTCGTCTGCCGCTCTTTTTGGGATGGTTAATTTTTCAGGCAAATGTATGTGTGCCTTATTTATTTCAGGGAGCTGGGGATTTTATTTTTGGGTTCATACGGTTTATTCGTTTATGGTTTCTAAGATAAATGGCATAGAACCAGAGGTGTTGAATTCTGGATTATCTGTTTTTGATAGTTATGTATTTTTTAGGAACCCTCATCATTTAGATATTCGTACAATTTTATCAGGTATGGGCCTGGGCAGTGTGACTGTTTTTATCGGTGTGATTGCATTTTTAATCTTAATGATTATTTCTCGCGATGGCTATGTTTTTGAGTTCCTTAAAAATAAGGGTAAAATCGGAATAGGACGTCAACGCGGTGCGGATTCAATGGGAGATGATAGGCAGCGGCGGTTTAAGGCGTTTTTAATAAGTATTGTTATGATGTCTTTGATTCCGGTTTGTATCGGTGCGGTACTTGGATTTTTTAGGGTGGGGTCGCAATTTTTAATGACATATCCTTTTCGCTTTTTTGATTCATTTGCTTTTTTAATCTCCATTTTACTTCTGATTCATTATGTTACTGATAGTTGGCTTGAACGAAAGACTGTTAAATATTCTAAGTTTATTAATTTATGTGGCCAAAATAAAAATATAATAAAGAATTTTGGAGTAGCCGGGTTACTTCTAATTGTTTGTTGTTTTGGAAGTTTAGGGTTAAAAAAGACTAATCGGGCTATTTCAGCGCTCTCTCATTATCCGAAAGGATTTGGATCGTCTGTTTCATATTCTAAAACTAGCTTTTACGATGCGTGTGATTGGGCGAGTAAAAATACTCCGTCATCGGCTATCTTTTTGGTATCTCCTAGATTATTTAGTTTTGTATATTTAGCGGAACGTTCGTCATTTTTGGTGTTTAAGTTTAGTCCTACGTCTCCTTCGTTAATTCAAGAATGGATGGGAAGGGTTTTAGCGTTAAATGATGGGGTGATTCCTAAAGGACGGGGCTTTGATAGTTTAAATGAATTAAGTCATAAATTTTATTCTATGGGACCCAAAAAAATAGATAGTCTCAGTGAAAAATATGGGATAGACTATTTATTCACGGCTCAGCAGGTTAAATTACCTTATAAGGTTGCATATGAAACAGGGGATTGGGTTATCTACAATGTTTCAAAATCAAGTGTATTTAAATAGAGATTATTAAATGAGTAAATGTTTTTCTATTGTTATTCCAGTTTTTAATGAAGACTCTAATTTGGGACCTTTAGTTTCGGATATATATTCCGCTTTATCTTCATATCGTGAATCAGATTTTGAAATAATTATTGTGGATGACGCAAGTACGGATCACTCCCTTAAAAGGCTTAAACTACTTGCCAATGAGAATGATAATTTGACTGTGATTTCGTTTAAAAAGCGATCGGGGCAAACAGCCGCTATGATGGCTGGTGCAAAAGAGGCAACGGGCGATTTAACTGTTTTTATGGACGGGGATCGTCAAAATGATCCTAAAGATATTTCTAAGTTAATCGATACAATTTCAGAAGACGTAGATGTTGTCTCTGGGTGGAGAAAAAATCGGAAGGATTCTTTTTTTAAACGTATTTTTTTGTCTACTCTTGCAAATCGGCTTATTTCTGGTTTGATGGGGTTGAAATTAAATGATTATGGATGTTCTCTGAAAGTGTTTAAATCAGACGTTCTTAAACCTTTGAAAATATATGGTGAAATGCATCGCTTTTTGCCACTATTTTGTTTTTGGAATGGAGCAACAATTAAGGAAGTAGAGGTTGGCCATCATCCTAGATTAGAAGGCGAATCGAAATACGGTGTCGAACGGATATATAAAGTTCTTTTAGATCTTCTTTTTTTACGGTTTTTAGTTAAATATTCTCATCGGCCACTTCATTTTTTTGGGAAATTTGGGTTGTATAGTATTTTGATGGGAATCGGAATTTTTAGTTTCGTGGTTTATCGAAAATTTATGTTGAATGGCCTGTGGATCAGCCCCTTATTAATTGTTTCCTTTTTTATGTCTGGAATCGGATTTATTATGGTTCTAATAGGGATTCTTGCGGAAATGATGATAAGGCTTAATGAAGATGGGCCTCAGTTTTATGGCCGACCTCCTTATGATATTTTTTGATCAGCCTTATTTAATTCTAGATTTTTTTCAGTTAGTTTTTTGGCTCTTTTTGTGCCTGTTTTTGAGGTATTCGGGGTATGGTTTAAATGTGCTTAAGAACGTTCGGGAACGACCGTTAATCTCGCTATTAATTCTATCTTTATTTTTATCGAGTTGTTCGTTATTCTCAATATTTTCTTCTTTTTTTGCTGGATTTGATTTTCGGTTTTTCCCTTTAGATCTTATAGATGGACGGTTGCATATTAGTTCTTATTTTCAGGTGGGTCTTTTCTTTTTCTTTAGTCCAGGATTCAACTTTTCGGAATCTAACCGGATAAGGACGATGTTTCATTTATTTAGGTCAAAACGTTTTTTTTATTGGATATTTGGTGGTATTTCTACGTTTTATACGGTGGCATTTTATTTGCGCTATAGGTATGACTTGGTGGACTATTCTGTTTTATCTAAATATTTGAACTATTTTTGGAAACTGACAGATGTACAGGGTGGTGGTTTACGGCAACTGATTTTAGATGGGCCATGGGTTCCTGTTTTATGGCCGTTGTTTAAAATGGTTTCTTATATAAAAAATCCTCTATTTTATTATTTTATTAGTATAGGTCTATTTCTATCTAGTTTTGTCGTCTTATATTGGTTATTTTTAAGGTTTGTTTTTAAGCGGTCTGATTATTCTTTGCTTGTCGTGGTAAGTTTACTTTTTCTTCCTGCAACGCAACTCATCATTTTTTATGGGTTTCATCCATCGATGATTTGTTTTTTTTGGTTGGTTTTGGCAATCTATTGTTTTTTAGCGTCTTATCGATTTGTTGCTATTATTTTTTCGTTGTTAGCGATGTTAACTTGGAATGATAGTGTCTTTTTTGTTTTCTTTTTAATGAGTGTTTTGTTTTTAAGTAAAGTATTTAGTCGATTTAAACTTGGAGCTCGACTTCTTGTGGTAAGAAAGACTGACTTTGTCATTGATTTGATTTTAGATAGTGTGTTTTTGGTATTCATTGGGTTTAGCTCTATTATTTTATTTTTATTAAATGGGTCTAGAGGATCTTTTTTTCAGGGACCCGGGTTATGGGTCGTTAATATGTTTATTTCATTTTCGGCTTATGTAATGAATTATTTTGAACAGGCTCTCTTTAATTTTAAAAAGCTAATGCATCTTCCTCCTGATTATCGATACTCTTTTGTTCTCTTATTGGTTATTACCTGGCTCGTTTTCTTCTGGTTTTTTGTCAAATCGACATATGGTCGAAAAAAATTATTGATTTTTTTGGTTTCGGTTTCCTTTTTATTAGGTATTGGCTATGGTCCATTTTATAATGGGCAGGTTTCTTTGGATAAGGCTCGTTCGGAGAATTTAAATGAGATTTTTTCAAAACTGGATGAGGATTCCCATGTCATCGCACCGCAACATTTTTTTACAAAACATCCTTATTTTGAGTCTTATTTAGATTTAAATATATTTCATAGAAAAGGGATTCCGTTTTCTATGAAAGAGGTTAATTGGTTATCTTATCGATATGAATTTATGTTAATTCCTTTGAAAAATGATTATGATTTATATCACAAGAGAGTCAACGAGAATTTATCGGGATGGGACGTATCGGTTCAGTATTCTGCGTATATCTTATATCAATCAAAGCATTATTTTTCACTTATTTCGGAAAAGGAGGGTGGGTGATGCAGGATTTAATGTTGGATTTCCCTCATTCTTTATCCGTCGTTAGTTCATTATTGTTTTTGTGGTTTATTATTTTGTTTCGTTTTGGACTGTTACCTAAGAAATTTTCCGATATCAAGATGTGTATTTATATGTTTCTAGTGGCTGTATCGATTAGTTTGGTGGAACATCTTTTTTTAGGGTTTATGACGCATAGTTTTTCAGTATTTATTGGGTTATCGTTTCTTTTTTCTGGGTTTGTTCTTATCTTTTTTAAACCAATTAACGATACTATGTTTGATTATTTAAGACCAATTTTTGGGGGAAAATGGATATGTTTTAGGTGGATACCTTTTATTGTACTGAGTTTCTATTTAATCTTTTCTTTGGGTTATTATACGACGCTATTCATACAAGATCCCGATTTTGCATCTACTGTTCAGACGGTTTGGAAATTGATGATTGGTGAGTTCCCAGAAACCACATTGTTTTATAAATACTATTTATCTAACCATTGGATGCCAATATTAGGTTGCATTGCTTGGGTCTATAAAATTTTCCCGTATCCGTGGGTGATGTTAGTTTTGTCGTCATTAAGTTGTCTGTTTGGATTAATAGGACTTAGACAATTAGCATATTGTATCACTCGGTCGTCCATTTTTTCTTACGTCGTATGCTTAAGTTTTGTTTCTCATCCTCTATTTGGATCCGCAATTCTTGGACGCGTAAATACAGAAGTCTATTTATTTTCTTTTTTGGTTTGGGCCTTGTATTTTGGATTAACTCGACGTTCGTTCTATTCATTTCTTTTTATTATCTTTTCTTGGATGTGTAAGGAGGATGCTGGTCTTTATACTGCTCTAATTGGGTGCGTTTTGGTTTGGGTTTTGAATGATAACTCTAAAAAATCTATGACTAGGTATGGGTCCTTTTTGGTGTGTGTGTCGTTACTTTTTTTTGTTGGGATTAATGGATGGGTAATGCCTTTATATAAAGGCATAGGAACATTAGGTAATATCCACTGGTATGCGCATTTAGGAGATTCATTTACCGATATTATTTGGCGTTGTTTCACACACCCAGGCTTATTGATTAGAACTATTTTTACACCTGATAGAGCGTATGGATTATTTTTTTTAAGTCTTCCTATTGTTGGTTTGATTTTTACAATGGGTCGGTTTCTATGGATCCCTATTTTACCTATTACTATTAAATTACTAAGTTCTAATGGGGATGCGTTTAGTTTTCATAAGCATCATTTTTGGGTTCCTATGCTTTTTCTGTATGTTGCATTGATAGTAGGGGCTGCATATTTGAAGAATAGAAAAATAATCTCTCTTGAGAGGATATCCATATCGTTAACGATAGTTTCGCTATTTTTCGTTTGCTTAAGTTTTTCAATACTTATACCGAAGCATGTGGATTCTTTTCATTTGTTTAAAGAAGGACTGATTATTCAGAAGCAATTAGACGACGTTAAGCTAGGCTATGGCGATAGTAACTACAGAGTTTTGGGAGATTCTCAGGTATTAGCTCAATTGGCAAATAGGAGATATGTTTATGAACTAAATCCATATCTGAAGACTACTCGTGTTTCTTATGATGACTTTAGGTTGTCTCAGATTGAACAGGCTATTATTTTAGAACGAGTGAATTATATAATTTTTGATCGTCGGAAAGCTATTGAACGTAATTCCAACTATTTTTTGAATAAACTACAGGTAATTGAACGTGTCAAATCAGATATGAATTGGTCTGTCTTGAAAGATTCTGATCTTTTATTTGTTGCAAGAAAAGATTGATAAACTTAACATAAGATCGTGGATTTACTTTGTATTTTATTAGGTTGGTATGGAGTGCGAGAAGGGTACCTTTATGGAGTCCATCGTAAATGGTTTCAGGATCTTCCGGATAGAGTCGTTCGGATATCGCCTTATATAGTTATAGCCTCTCTTTTTATATATTTTACTTACTTTGCCGCGTTAAATTATTTTTCATATGAATTTTTAAATCTATTTGATCGTGATTTCCCTGCAAATGTTCAAGCTATTTGGAAGTTGTCTGAAGGGTTATATCCTTACGCGACTATATTTCAAAAACATTACTTAGCGGACCATTGGTGGCCCATTTTTTGGTTTTTATCGTTACCTTATAAATTATTTCCTTCTCCACTTACTATTTTGTTTTTAAATCTAATTGGATTTTTTGTTGCTTTGGTTGCAATGTTTTTACTGTTTTTAAAAAAAACGCAACATAAATTTTTGGCTTTTGCCCTGTGTGTAAACTTAGCATTACATCCCTATGTTCAAATGGCTCTTGTTGGGCGCTCCAATTCTGATATCTATAGTTTTGTATTTATTTCATTAGCGTTTTGTTTTTATTCTTATAAAAAATATATAGGCTATTTTATTTTTCTGGGTGCTGCCTTTTTGTGTAAGGAAGATGTTCCTTTGTATTTTGCTGCTGCTGGTCTTTGGCTTGTTTTTATTGAAAAAAATCGAAAAATTGGGTGGGCGACATTTGGAATTTCTGTGATTTACTTTATTGGAGTGACAAAATTTTTAATGCCTCATTATAACGATAGTGTGAGTCTAATGAACTTTTCTAGGTACTACGATTATTTGGGGTCTTCTATTGATGAAATTATATTAAATGCGTTTATGAAGCCTTGGCTGGTGGTAGGACAGATTTTTTCCTTTAGTTCGATTATTAGTCTGATTTTTTTGTTTGGTCCTGTCCTAGGTTTTATTATTTTTTCAGGATCGTCGTTTTGGTTGCTGTGTGTTCCTATTTTGATAAAGTTGTTGGCTATACGTTCAGATATGGCTATGTTCGCTAAACACCACGTTTGGCATCCTTTATTTTTTATTTATTTTGCAACGTTGTCAGGGTGTTTATATTTGGAAGATCGGTTGTCTTTATCGCTTTCAATTTCTAAAAATAAGGTTAAGAATGGGCTTGCTATTATACTTATCCTTTCAGGATGTTTGGCTAGTTTAGTCTACCCTTTTTTGATTAGACAATCGGAACTGAAGGCTCAAGGAACTGGGATTAGACATTTGCATTCAATGGCTGGTATGCATTTGTATTGGAAGGAATATATTGGAGATAGTCGGGTTGAGTTAGTTAAGAAGGCATTGCGTAGTGTTCCTCAGTCAGCGTCTCTTTTATCGGATATTAATGTATTGGCATATTCCCCTAATCGGGAACGGATTCACGAATTAAATAAGTATCATGGTGAATTGGCAGCGGTTTGTTGCATGGTTGACTGTGTTGAGTACGTATTGGTTGATAATTTAAACCCTCGAAGTAATCACGGGCGTTACTTTAGGTTTGTTAAAGGACGATTACTCACTTATATCAATAAAAGCAGTAATTGGGACTTGGTTTTTAATGAAGGGTCCGTTCTAGTCTTCAAAAGACGGCACGATTTATTTAAACCAGACGACCATTTTAATCATTCTTTAGAGTTCATAAGAAACTTTTAATAGAGATGTGTGGAATTTTTGGCATTATTGGAGACATTGATAAAGGGGAATTGACTCGCCTTTCTGAAATAATGATTCAATCCATTTTGCATAGAGGTCCTGATAATCAAGATGTGGACGTGATCGAAGGTGTTGCGTTAGGCCATACACGACTATCAATTAGAGATTTGCATGACCGTTCAAATCAGCCATTTTACTCTAAAGATCGGCGGTATTGCATTGTTTATAACGGTGAGATATATAATGCTAAGGCGCTAAAATCTTCCCTTAGTATGGTATTAGATACAACATCAGATACAGAGCTTGTATTAAAGGCATTTGAGAAATGGGGAAAAGAATGTCTTCAGTATTTTAACGGAATGTTTTCTTTTGCAGTTTATGACTTCGTTGAGAATGAATTATTTGCTGTTCGTGATAGGTTTGGAATTAAACCGTTTTATTATAGTTTTTATGATGATAAATTTGTTTTTTCTTCTGAGTTTAACGCATTTAAGCATATTCCATGGATTCCTAAAAAGATTGATAAACAAGCGCTTTATTCTTATTTAGCATTTAATTACATTTCTTCCCCTAAAACAATTAATAAACATATTTGTAAGTTAGATCCTGGACATTATTTAACGGTTAAAAATGGAAAGCTAAGTATAAAGAAGTATTGGACCTTAATGTCGTCTGTAGAGGATTTGGTTGAAGGAAATGAGACCAACACTTCTATTAGAGAAAATTCTGAATCTAAGGAGTCGTTTGAAGAGCTACTTGTTGACTCGGTTCAACGACGCTGTGTTAGTGATGTGCCTTTAGGGACTTATTTGAGTGGAGGTGTTGATTCTTCATTGGTTACGGCAGTCGCTAAAAATAAATGTGAACATTTAAAGACATTTACAATTCAGTTTCAAGAACAAGGGTTTGACGAATTACAAGATGCATTACGTGTCTCAAAAGCTCTGGGCTGTGAAAATGTATCTAGTTTAATTACACAAAAGAGAGTGCTATCCTCATTTGAATCTGTCATTGAATCGATGAATGAACCGTTTGCTGATTCTTCTTTTTTTTCTACCTATTTTTTATCTGAACTGGCTAGTCGAGAAGTAAAGGTTGTTTTAACAGGGGATGGTGCCGATGAATTGGCAGGAGGGTATCCAACTTACAAGTTACATAAATGGAGTAAATATTTTTCTTTTTCACCGATATTAAACCTAGTGAAGCCATTTTTGAGCCCCTCTACGTCTCATAATTCGTCGTATTTAATGATGGCACAATATTTTAAAGGGAATAACGAACCCCAATTCTTGAAAAATAATTTTTGGATGGGTGGATTTTCTCGCAGTGACATAAATCGATTAGTTCCTGGTATGGATTCGGACGAATTTTCTTTAGGGTTTATAGAATCGAAAGTAGATGACTTGAAAAGAGAATGCGCAAGTTTGGATAGGATGAACCAAATACTGTATATGGATTTTCATATGTATTTACAAAATGATATTTTGTTCAAAGTGGACCATGCCAATATGTGCCATGGAGTCGAAGCTAGGGTTCCTTTTTTGGATCATCGGTTGGTTACCAATCTGTTTTCTATGGCCTCTAATAAAAAACTTGATTTTTTTGAATCTAAAAAGATAATAAAAAAAGCCATGCCGGCGGAAGTTCCTAAATCCGTTTATGGGAAAGAAAAAAGAGGATTTAGTTTACCTATCGGACATTGGATTCATTCCGATTTCAAGGAATTAGTTTATGAAATGGTGAATCATTGTCCTCATTTTGTTGATAGGTCCTATTTAGCTACTTTGGTAGAAGAACACTATTTATATAAAGCGGACCATCAACGGTCTATATGGAACTTACTCATTCTTTTTAATTGGTTAAGGTTAAATAACTATACGATTTAATAAGTATGGATAGAGGTTAACGACGACTGTTAATGTTAAATTTAAGGGCAAAATCTAGTGAACGACCAGGGCCTTTTATTTCGTTTAATTTTGTATTTAATAAATGGGGATATGAAGTGTCTCTATCGAAAAGGTTTCTAATGGTTAGTCTTAATTCCGCATGTTCAAAGAACTTTCTCCACAATAATGATGTGTTGACGATAGAATAGCCTGGAATATAGGTTGTTTCGGTAGCATCTAGAGTGTTGCCATTAATTGATAGTTCAGAAAACCAATTTAACCATTTAAAAATAGACGTATTATAAAGAATAGTCGCTCTATGTGGAGTGGTGAATTTATATGTTTTTTTACTTTCTTTATTCCAGTTATCTTGATAGGTATAGTTTAATTTTAAGTAGGAATCCGGAGAAAATAGGTACTTTCCTTCCCATTCAAGTCCTTGTGAATTGACATTGCCTGTGTTCATTCTCATGGAAACAGGACCCCCGTTTTGTGGTTCAGGATTTACAACGAGTTCAATTAGGTCAGAGGCAGAGGTTGTGTAAATAGTTATCCTTGAGGATATTTTTTTAGTGATGTCTGCACCAATGCTAAATTCTCCCATAGACAATGTTTCCGGTTTAAGATTTGGGTTTGGCTGGTCTATATTTAGCTCTTGCATGGTTGGTGCCCGAAAGGAATTACCAACCATCAGTTTTACGTCATATCCTTTTAAAAATTCCCAAAATAACCCTATTCTTGGATTAATACTTTCTCCAAAATCTGAGTAGCTGTCTAATCTTATTCCCGATGTTAATCTGATTGTATCTTTAATGTCCCATACGTTTTCGCTATAAAGAGCCCAATAGGTTCTATCAAAGCTTAAAGGGGTCGTTCCTAATGATTTAAAATAATAATTTTCATTATAGGAGGGTAGCGAATAAACGTCCGTTGATCCGTTTAAATCGTCTGTTCCTTCTATAGTTGGGTAGAGATTTTCTACGTAATGTGAATCTAATATCATTTGTTTTTCAATATTTAATCCAAAAATAAATAGATGTGACTTAATTGGACTAAATGAAGTTCTGATATCAGTCCCATATTTAAGTCCTTTAAAAACCATTTTTTTACGTATTCCATAATCTAAGGTATTCGACGATGTAATAAGAAGTCCATCTGGTAATATTTGTACTTTTTCATTAAAGTCGCTGTAATGTCCGTACCCTTTTAACTTGATATCTATGTCGCTAAAATTGACGGTATAGGTTGAGTTTATAAGTGCTGAGAAATATTGATGATTTTCAGAATCATTTTCAGGCGACGTGATTCCTTCGTTTAAACCAATGAATCCATTTTTTGATCTGTAGTCAATTTGCGAATCAATGGAAAATTGCTTGTTTGTTATCGAGGCAAATAAGGTTGCTTTTTTGTCTTTTGAGGAAATTGTACGGCTGAATCCTTGTTGAAACGTATCTGATATTCCCTTGGATGCAGTATAATAGTCTTTTTCAAGTATAAATGGGTAGCCATTTGTTTGGTAATAATTTGCATTCATGACAATATCGTAGCCACTTATGTTGTTAAAACTCGTCAACGCATTTAATGATTTATATCCAAAACTTCCCGATTGCATGGTGATTTTTGACCCGCGTATGTCGTGTGGTTTTTTCGTTATTAAGTTGATGACACCAACTAGTGCATTGGCCCCATACAAGGCGCTAGCTGGACCTCGGATAATTTCTATTTTATAGATATTTTCTAAGGGAATCGTGTCATACATGTAGCTGATTCCACCGTCATG
>JABIQV010000163.1 GCA_018699495.1 bacterium
CGGACATTTTAAAGACGCAGATGGACACTTAATAAAGATTTAATTCTCGCACAGCCAATGCTCCATGTTCTAAGATATTTAGATATGATAAATTAATAGGATGAAACAAGAAAAAAAACAAAATCGCCCACCACTACCTTCAGTGAAAAAATGGGGCATCGGGTTAGGACTTGCTATCGTTCTTTTGACAATATACGGACTATCTCAACTCTATTCACCTGTCTCAAATTCACAAGAAATCGTTTTCGTTGATGTCGAGCCAAACATGACCGTTCGAACACTTGCTGTCCGTTTAAAAAATCAGAACCTAATTAAAACAGAAAAAACATTTTTACTTTACTTAAGATTCACAAATTTAGACAAAAAAATACGAGCCGGTCGATTCAAACTAAGCCCAGCCTATTCCTTAACAGAAACGGTCGATTTCTTAACCGAAAAGAAAGGCTCTCAAAATTTTCTAAAAGTTACCATTCCAGAAGGCTATTCGATTCACGAAATTGCAAACTTACTCGACTCAAATAACTTAATCAACGCTGACGACTTTAAAGTCTATGTGCAAACTCAAGCGAAACACGACCTCATTTCAAAACATTCGTGGCTCGAATCCATCCCAACCTCAAATTTAGAAGGATATTTATATCCCGACACCTATTTCTTTGCAAAAGGAACGCCTCCCAAAGCAATCGTTAATTCGATGCTATCTCAAACCGGAAAAATTTTGCTCCCTCTGTATAACCAAAGTAAAAAGAAAAAAAACTACAACTTCCACCGCATGATGACCATCGCATCAATCATCCAAAAAGAAGCGGCGACGATATCCGAAATGCCCCAAATCGCAGCCGTCTTCTTTAACCGACTAAAAAAAATGCAACGTCTCGAATCCTGCCCCACCGTTCTATATGCAATAGGAACCCCCGGGAAAATCGAATTATCCTACGACGATCTCGATACCCCGTCTCCATATAACACCTACCGAGAATTTGGACTTCCTCCTACCCCTATTTCTTCTCCAGGAAAGCAATCCTTTATAGCCGCTATCAAACCCTCAAAAACCCCTTATTTATTTTTCGTATCCAATAAAGATGGCACACACACGTTTAGTAGCACCTACACTGACCATCTAACCGCTCAACGACGAATCGAACGCGCCCACAAAAAGAAGCTAACTAAACCGACCGCAGTACCCCACCCACAATAGACACCCATCCATGAACATATTAATGATCGAAGATAGCCAACTATTCGTTACCATTATCAAAAGAGGTTTAGTAAATTCATCCTTCTTAATCCCAAAATACACCTTCCATTCTGAACCGACATTACAAAAGGGCCTCGATTTTTTAAAAAGTCATGAGGTAGATATCATAATCGTCGACATTGCACTCCCAGACTCAAAATCGGAAGAATCATTAAACAAACTCAACCCCAAAAACTACAAAGCGCCCATCATCATAATTTCCGAAATAGATAATATCGCTATCGCAAAACAAACAATTGAACGTGGATTTCAAGACTTTCTAATTAAAAAGAATATAACCCCATGTCTCCTTGCCAGATCAATTCTTTACGCAATTAATCGAAAAGAGTTTATATCTCAACTTGAAGTAAACTCGAGTACCCAATTTACTCAATTAATCGAATCTAATGCAGACGCATTAATTGTCGTAACCACAGATAAATTGGTTAAATTGGTTAACAAATCAGCAGAAAAAATGATGAATAGCCCTAGAGACATTCTTGTCGGAATGCCCTTTATATTTCCCTTAAATGCCGAAAAAATAACGGGTATTACCATTATTCATCCCGATAAAACAAAAATAGTTGGAGAAATGAGGACCTCCCGAATTCAATGGGAAGAAAAAGAAGCCTTTTTAGTCTCAATTCGAGACGTAACACAACTAAAAAAGCACACGCCTTAAAAACGGAAATAAAAGAAAAAGAACACTTCAGCCAATTAAAAACCTACTGTCTAGGGGCAATTTCCAACGAACTAAACCCACCATTAACACACGTCAAACATACTATTTCTAATCTAATAGCGGGTACTGTGTCATCATTTACTGACTCCCAGTCCAATCTAATAAATATCGCTTATAAAAACATAGAAAAAATGGAAAGAACCATAAAAAACATCTCCACGTTATCGCGCCTATCGTCACCCGAATTCGCCGTCGATAAAAAACAACTAAATATCGTGTCTCTCATTCATGAATCACTAGAAAGTCTAGCCACGTTACCTATTTATACCGAACCATAAGCATAAGAAGACATTTTTAGTAAGAGAATCAAAACGAACAACTGCCTATATTAGCTACGCAGAATATGAAACAGAATTAGTTAATATCCCTTTCATATCATTTAA
>JABIQV010000164.1 GCA_018699495.1 bacterium
GAGTGTCTGATGATTGGTAAAGTGGCGACTTAATAGTAGGTGTGGTTTTGGATGAGCTGATTGATGATTCGTTCGAATACTCCGAAATGGTTAAAGATGGTTTTCCTATTTCAGAGTCGTTAGAAAATAATCCAAGTGTTGCTGTATACACTAGTAATAGAACTGCTATTAAATGTTTCATTTTTTAACTTACCCTTTTACACTACAATGATAATTACTTATAAAATAAGACCTATTATATGTTTAAGAACACGCTTAAATCTAGCCTATTTTGTAAACATGTTTTAGGATAAAACAAAGGCAACGTTACATTTCACAATATAAGGAATAATAGAGGAGCAAATAACTATGAAAATAACAGCAACATTAGTTCGAGTTGGAAATATCATTAAATTAAACAATGAACTCTATAATGTAACCTGGAGAATGCACAGAACCCCTGGAAAAGGCGACGCTTGTATTCAAACAAAACTAAAAAATATTATATCTGGAAAGAATATGGAACATAGGTTCAGATCAAGTGATAAGGTAGAAAAAGTAAGTTTAGATACTGAACGTAAACAATTTTTGTATGCGGAACCTGATGGGTTTATTTTTATGGACAACGAAACATATGAACAAATGACATTAGTTACGGACTTTGTCGGAGATAAGGCGGAGTTTCTTGTTGAAGGTAATTCGTATGATATCACTCTTTATGAAGGCCAACCGGTCGGAATCGAGTTACCTCTTACCATGGACTTTAGAGTTGTTTCAGCTCCCCCAGCTATTAAAAATGCAACAGCAACTAGTTCTATGGAACCTGTAGAATTGGAAAATGGCATGTTTGTTAATGTTCCTGCCTTTGTGAAGACAGATGATGTTATTAGGGTTAAAACAGAAACAAAAGAATATATGGAGAGAGTTTAGATGATAGATGAAGAGGGTTTATTTGAATTTGAGGAAGAAGATGACAACGACACTGATAGACATGAAGGTGACGGCGTATATTCGGAAATAGACAAAAAGGAAACTACTGAAAGTTCTCAAAAAGCAGGTGTTCCGAAGCTTCAACTAGATATAGAAGATTTAGTCGCTCAAGGAGTGTACTCGAATCTTGCTATATCGAATTATAGCCAAGAAGAATTCGTGTTGGATTTTGCATTTCTTCAGCCTCATATGAAGAAAGGTAAAATTAGGAGCCGGGTAATTATATCGCCCAATAACGTTAGAAAATTAGTTGAACTTTTATCTAAGCATTTAGACGATTATGAAGATAGGTATGGTTCAATATCAGACACTGATGGGAATCCAAATTTTAGGATTAGTTTTAATTAAAAATTAAGCGGGTTCTAAAATTGAGAAATTCTACTGATTAGCTCGTTAAAAGGGACTGTCTTTTCGTTGCGCTCTCTCATTTATTTTTACTTTTTTAGATAGTCATGACTGATACTTAATCAGTTCAGAAAAAGGATTTAGATCTATTAATTGGTTAACCAAAAATTATAGAAGGAGCGTATAGGAATCAATGGACGATATAATTATCTCTAATGCAGAAGAAACGTACACCCATTTTTTCAAGATAGCGCTTCAAGCCGCATATAAGGCTCAGAAGGAAGACGAAGTACCAATTGGAGCTATCATCGTGAATGACAGAAACGAAATAGTTTCAGAGGGATATAACAGAAAAGAAGGCGAAAAAAACTGCACGAGACATGCAGAAATAATAGCGATTGAAAATGCTAGTAAAACATTAGGCAATTGGCGTCTCACAGGGCATACGTTGTACTCGACATTAGAGCCATGTGTAATGTGTGCCGGCGCTATAGTTCATGCAAGATTAGAAAAAGTAGTATATGGCGCGAAAGACCTAAAATGGGGTGGACATACATCAATTACTAATATTTTTGATCTTAATTTAAATCATAAAACTCAGGCTGTTTATTCGGAATATAAGCCATGTAGAGAAATATTATCATCCTTTTTTAGACAAAAAAGAAAATAAATGAAATTTTTTTTTTTGCAGGACGATAACTAAATGAAGACGTTCAGATGCGTTTTTTGAGGACCGATGTATATAGAAAGAGTTACCCCCTTAGCTCATCAATATTAGTCGGTCCTCTTTCTAAAATATTTCATTAATTTTTTGTTCGTCTTTTATGGCAATATTTATATTGATTTAATATATCAGTACTAATTTATGTTATATCCAAAAAAATAGTATTAATTAATGAACAAATAGCACCAATTAATACTATTTTATTTCGTAAGTTGGGACATATTTTCAATTCATTCCAGTAGGAACAGTTTCAAAACCAACCTCCAAAAGTCGTGCTAACGTGATCACATGTAATATTTTTCATGACAGACACATACATCTATATGTAACGGACGTGCAAATTTTTTAGATTATGTATTTCTCGAGATTATGAGTCGAGTTATTCTAGGAGGATTTGTTTAAGATCTTCCATATAATTACTTTCCTGAGCGCCTTGACCATCTCCAATCAAAGAATCGTACAAACTTCGTTTTTTATTCTGTAAATCAATAATCTTTTCTTCAATAGTGCCTCGTGCAATAAATTTATAAACCATAACATGATTTTTTTGACCCATTCGATGAACCCTATCCGTAGCCTGGTTTTCAATGGCTGGGTTCCACCAAGGGTCCAGATGAAACACATAATCTGCTGAAGTGAGTGTAATTCCAACGCCACCAGCCTTAAGAGAAATTGCAAACACAGTTGGTTTCTTTTCATTCTGAAACCTGTTAACTGCTGCGATTCGTTGTTTAGGCGAACACGTTCCGTCAATTCGTTCAACATTAATTGACGATTCGGCACACCATTTGGTCAGGAGGTCGAGCATTCCAGTAAATTGAGTAAAGACGACGATTTTATGGCCTTCTTTGATAAGTTCAGAAAGCTTCTGTTTAACAATCTCAAATTTTTCCGAGGTCACATCAATTCCTTCAGATACTTCTTTTAAAAGCCTAGGGTGAAGGCATAATTGTCTTAATTTCATAATAGATGTGAGAATATGAAGCCTATCGTTTTTACCAGATAGATTTCTAATCCCTTTTTTAGCTGCATCGATAATGGTTTTGTACAAATCCTGTTGCGCTTTATTTAGGTCGACTTTAATATCTATTTCAGTTTTGTCAGGCAATTCTTCTAATACTTCTTTTTTAGTTCGTCTCAGCATAAAAGGACGTAGTCTGTTTTTAATATAATCTGGCGATGTTTCTGAATATGTTTGAAATTGAGTGAGCGAACCAAAGTAATTAGGTAAAGCAAAGTTACATATACTCCATAAGTCAGCCGAACTATTTTCAACTGGAGTCCCAGATAACGCTAATTTAAAATCTGCATCAACTGCTTTAACCGCGATATGATTTTGAGACTTAGAATTTTTTATTTGCTGCGCTTCATCTAGAACGACCATCGACCATTTTCTTTTTTGAAATGAGGTAAGGTCATTTTTAATTATTCCGTAAGACGTCACTAATATATGGTATTTATCCAAATCAGATTCTTTTCGAGATTGGCCGGTATATACGTGGACTTTTAAGCCGGGAAGAAACTTTTTGGCTTCCTGTTCCCAGTTATAGATAACGTTTGAGGGGCCCACAATCAGTGCTTGTTTTCCGACTTCAGTCGCGGATTGAACTATATTTGATATAAAAGCAAGAACTTGAACGGTTTTCCCAAGGCCCATATCATCCGCAAGAATCCCTCCAAATTTATGTTTAAATAAAAAGTGCATCCATTTTAAGCCATCCAATTGATAGTCCCTTAATTGTCCTTTAAATAAGTCCCCTGGCTCGGCAGAAATGACGTCATCTTGTTTAACTTGTTTAATTAAATCCATAACGTCAGGATCGTCTGACGTCGTATTTGTAACACTAAGAAATTGAAAAACATCCCGTTTCGAAATATCTTTTCCAATCTGAAGTGCTTTAGAATTAACCATAAAATTTAATTCTTTTTGTGTCTTTTCAGAGAGTTGTACGTATCCTTTTTTTGTTTTTATAAAGCCATGATTTGAAATCATTAATCGCGCAATTTCCTGTAAACTGTGAGGTTCTCCATGAATTGAACAATTCGGATCAAATTGAAACCAATCTTGGCCACTACTTGAAATAGAAAATTCCAAATCCATAGGTTCTTGAGCCAGTTCAAAATCAGGTATGTTTGATTGAATCAGCCAGTGGTCCTTTTTAAGTTCAGGAACGCCTTTTGAAATAAGCAAATGAATGTGTTTGGGGTTGTCTAAAAAGAAAGGAATATCAAATTTAGTAAAGATAGTCATTAAATTTGACTGGCACTGGGCCTCAAAAGCCATATCTCGTGAAATTAAATGACCATTCGTTATGTTCCTGAGAGTCGTTTCCTTAAAATCAAATCCAATGATTTCTGACGCATATTGAAAAAGAATTTGGCACGAAACGGATTCCTGGTCATACTCTAATTTTAAAATTGGGATAGGCGTTTGGAGGGTTGCAATAAATACTTCTTTTTCAATGTTTATAAAATTCCAATCTAAAAGGGCCTCGTAGTTAGTTATAAATGTTAAAAATTCAGAACATTCTTCATTTGTTCTATAGATTGTTTGTTTTAGTTCAATCATGTCTAATAGGTATTCGGAAAAGGCAAGAGATGGACAAACATGAACAAGATCATTCAAAATAATAAATCCCATTTTTTCATAAGCTAAATAATAAAATGTAGACGATCCTAATGAGGGTAGGTCTGTTTCTAATTTTGTTTTAATACCTAGTCCTTTTTGTTGAACAGAAATTCGAACCGGAAACAACGACGAAAATACGAGTGGCATTTTTCTGTCACCGAAAACCCAATAGAGCGGAATATTAAAATCTAAAGCACGAGTAAAAAAAATACAGAGGTTATCTTGTCCGATTACACAAAATTTACCTGGATAATGAGGTGAGACTTTTGTTAATCGTGCAAGAGCGTAGCAAAAATCTGCTTCTTCATCAGAAAACAATGTTTCATTTTGATAGATAAATGACAAAAATTCAGAAAGCTTTAAATGCTGAAGTTCATTTTTAAAAAAAAATGAAATGGCCAATAAAGGGTCTCCTTCCGTATCTAATATTGTCTCTATTTCGACATAAATATTTTTTGGAACATCATTGGTAGTATATGAGTCTAATGAAATTTCGCCAGCTTGGTTGTCTTTAATCATAGGTGTATTTCCTTGTTAATTTGAATGGGTTTTGTTGCTTAAGATTTTGAAAATAGAACAGCATTACTAATGTGTTTGATTTTTTCTAAAAAAAGATCTTCATAATCGTCTTCTATTATGAAGAGTGTAGGCGACGGAAGAATATCATTGGTTTTAACAATATCGATATCAGACCGAGATCCACGGATGAGAGTAACATATATAGGTGATTCTACTAAGTATTTAACATTTTTTTTAACAAAGAACACAGTTCTAATACTATTATAATGTTGAAAAAAATCTCTTAAGTCTTTTACAAATAGGGGAGGTAAATTATGAGAAGAAAAGGTATCATCTTCGGTTAGGCTCATTCGTTCTTCTTCCGCTAAATCCAGCATCTTTTCATTTTGAATGAGTAGGGCTTGTATCTCTTTAACACGATCATGTTGGCCCGTTTCTAGATAATATTTTCGTATAATTAAATAACATTTAGATTTTGAAGTAGGGGTGATATTCATTGCTTTTTCCATGTAGTCTAGACCCTTTTTTTCTAGGTTGTTGAGATAAAGTTTTCCAGTTTCGAACCAAGCCCTCCCTTGATCGGGAAAGTTTTTGCAAAGATCTTGGTATTTAGGAAATGCTTGCTTAGAGCCGTGAATAGCCTCGATTAGACTCGCTTTCTTGATTTTTTGATTAAAGTCTGAGGACTTGTTTTTTTCCAAGAGCTCGAGCTCCATGATGTATTTTTTATAGTCTTTTTCTTTGTCTTCCCATATGTGTTTTACTTCTTGCTGCCAGCCTGTATCAACCAACATTAGAATTTCTTCCCAATGTTCAGGGTAACAACTTTTTAAACAGGGGATAGTGACCATCGTAGGTAATTTGATGGTTAACGATAGGTGCTTAATTAACTCTGGGGATGTTAATGTAGAATTTTTTTTCCAAGGGTAATCTAATAATGCTCGGTTTAAATATTTTGTCGATTGTCTTGCGGGAATATCATAGACGTCTGACATGAGGGTAGCGTATGAAAAACATTCCTCTAACGATTTTTTACCTACGAAGCCAAAAATTCGTGGCCAAAAGTCAGTCGAAAGATACATTTTTTGGATATCAAATTTGAACAGAGTTTGGCTTAAAAAATCTTTGGAAAAATTAAAGGATCCTAATTGAACGAGTGATAGTAAGTGTTGTCTATAAAATCGATTAAGAAAAAGAGTAAAGTAAGGATCTAATAAAGAAGAAAGAAGTCGTAATGGTTTTAGAAAAAAGCGTTTATCAAACTTCAGAGAGTCGATACTTTCGTTCGCCACTAAACTAAGATAGAAAACAAATCGATGAAAACCTTTGAATTTTTTCTGGAAAGGTAATTCTGATACTGAAATAAGAGCATCTATTTCTTTTAAAGAAAGACCTAACAGACATGGAAATCCAATTTCCAAGTTAAACCCTAGAGGAATGAAAAATAAGACTAATTTTGGTTTTATATTAATACTAAAGTCATCAATTATTTTTATGTTTTCAATAGGAACAGCTCCTCGAGATAGCCTAAGTTTGTTTAAACTTGTTCTTAATGATGTTTTATCGAAATTGAATAAATCGTCTTCTAGATTTTGTGCATCAGGAACAAGAAAAAAAAGAATTCTAAGTAATAATACTAATAAAATTAAAATAAAAATTAGACTAATCGATGGCGGATACGTATTAAATAAATAGATGGATACAGCAAACGGAAGAAAAAGAAAAAGAAAAAACACTCCTAAAAAAACAAAAAACGAGAGCCCAGTAATAAGTGTAGACGCTAGAAAATATAACCTGGGGTACAGCTTAAAAAAAGCTTCTGCTTGTTTAAGTCTAGTCTTTTTTTCCAAAGGGCTAATGTGGAGCATGGTAAAAGTATACCTGTACTCCACCCAGTTGATCAATTTCTATGCTGTAACTTTTTCGGTTTTTATTTTTTTAAGAAGACCTGTAAGTACTTTTCCGGGTCCAATTTCCTTTATTTCTGGAGTGTCTTGATCCAATAAATATTGAATAGACGCAGTCCATTGGACAGACTTAGTAAGCTGGCCAGCGAGAGTATCTATAAAATTATCTAAATCATACGGTTTTCCAGTTATGTTAGATATAACGGGAATGCTTTCTTTGTTTATTGAAAAGTTTGTTAAGAATTGTTTGAATTTTTTCTGGGCATTCGTCATGAATCTAGAATGAAATGCTCCGCTTACTTTTAACTGTATAACAAGTCGTGCACCATCTGTTTTGAGTATGTCGATAGATTCTTTGATTTGAGACGCGTCACCCGAAATAACCGTTTGCATGGGAGAATTAAAATTTGCTAAGTCAATTTTATCTAAATTGTTCGACAGAAGACTTTCCGAAATTTTCTCAGCAGAGAGTCCTATAACAGCCGCCATTCCACCACCTTGTTCGTTGGACATTAATTCGCCTCTTTTTTTAACAATCGTTAGTCCATCTTCAAATGTTAAAACGCCACTGGCATAAAGGGCACTAATTTCGCCTAAACTGTGCCCAGCTAAGAAGTCAGGCTTTGGTCCGGATTCTATTTCGTTCATATAATGTAACGCGTTTACTACGTAAAGAGCCGGCTGGGTAAATTCCGTTTTATTCAATCGTCCGTCCGGGTCTTCTATGCAAAGAGTTTTGATGGAATAACCAAGAATTTTATCTGCCCGATTAATGATGTCTGGGTATTTATCGAATAACTCTTTTCCCATCCCCAATTTTTGAGATCCTTGTCCTGGAAATACATATATTTGTGTCATGGTTTCTCCTATTTGTATTAATAATTAATTTGTTTCTAGTACAAATTTTATCGTGCTAATTTAAAAAATACTAAAAATATGGAATACTATCCAACGAAATAAAGCATTTAATAGCTGTTTAGAATGATAAATAACAGGTATTATTAAAAAAATATTAGCTTAAAATAATCGGTAAGTATTAGATTTATTATAGGAGGAATCATTATGAGTGTTGAAACAATTACGTCTATTTTTGAAGAAGAAACATTTACGCTTGCAGACAAGCAAGAAAAATTTGTTAGAGGTGGTCGTCACCTTCTCCCTAAGTTAAACGAAGCGTTTAAAGGTATTAAACAAATTGGTGTTATTGGATGGTCGTCTCAAGGACCGGCTCAAGCACAAAATCTTCGAGACTCTCTTGAAGGAGTAGATATAAAAGTAAAAATTGGGTTAAGAGAAAATTCTTCATCTATTCCATCTGCTGAATCAGCAGGTTTTACAAAAGCGTCAGGAACTTTAGGCGAAATGTATGAAGTAATCGCAGAGTCTGACCTTATCCTTTTATTAATTGCAGACGGCGCGCAAGCGAAAGTTTACAAAAAAGTATTTGAAACAATGAAAGATGGCGCGACATTGGGTCTTTCTCACGGTTTTCTACTTGGAGTTTTAAACTCAAAAGGCGAGAAATTTCCTACCAATATTAATGTAATAGGTGTTTGTCCTAAAGGAATGGGACCGTCTGTTAGACGTCTGTATGTTCAAGGAAAAGAAGTGAATGGAGCAGGAATTAACTGTAGTGCAGCGGTTCACCAAGATATTAACGGAAATGCAAAAAATATTGCTCTTGGTTGGGCAGTTGGATTAGGTGCTCCGTTTACGTTTTTTACAACATTAGAAATGGAATATCGGTCTGACATTTTTGGAGAGCGATGCATTCTATTAGGTGGTGTCCACGGAATCGTAGAGAGTCTTTATAGAAAGTACACATCAGAAGGAATTTCTAAAGAAGATGCGTATACAAATACTGTAGAAACAATTACAGGACCAATTTCAAAAATAATTTCTAGAGAGGGTTTGCTAGAGGTTTACAACAAGCTTTCAGGATCTGAAAAAGAAGAATTTGAAAAAGCATATTCTGCTTCATATGGTCCGTCTTTCGATATTATCCTAGAATGCTATGATGAAGTTTCATCCACAAATGAAATTACAAGTGTTGTTTTAGCTAATGAAAGACATTCGCGTTTTCCAATGGGGAAAATAGATGCTACTGAAATGTGGAAAGTTGGAGAAAAACTTAGAGCTGACAAAGGCGATAAGGTCGTTAAAATTAACCCTACAACAGCAGGTGTGTATTTGGCGATGATGGTTGCTCAAATTGATGTTCTTACTGAAAAAGGTCATGTTTATTCTGAAATTGCTAACGAATCCATTATTGAATGTGTCGATTCTCTCAACCCTTACATGGCATTTAAAGGGATTGCTCACATGATAGATAATTGTTCCACTACAGCCAGATTAGGAGCAAGAAAATGGGCGCCAAGATTTGACTACAATTTGGCACAACAAGCGTATCCAGAGCTTGAGGCTAAGGGTAAAATTAACAAAGAATTGATCGATGCATTTAAAAGCCACAAAATTCATGAAATTATGAAAGTATGTTGTGAGCTTAGACCATCAGTTGATATTGCTGTTGTTGATTAATGTCTGATTTTGATGATCAAGGGCAGTTAAAAAAGGCTGTTGCGGATAAGCACCTGACAAAACATGCCGCCAAACGAAAAAAGAAAAAAAAGAAAAAGACTCAAGAAAAATGGCGGCAAAATTGTCCTGAGCTGTTTAAAAAAGATATGAATAAACACTATCAGACAGGCCGTCAGGTTGAGGAAATAGCAAAACAACTCGCAACGGATGACACGGATAAAAAGCCAAAAAAGAATCGCCGGCATAAAAAGAAGAAGCCTCGTGAAGAGAAACTGGAAACATCTGCAGAGCAGGCGACAAAGATCGCCATATAGTTAATCGTTAGGCATTCAAAATTATGAAAATTTGTATTGCACAGCTGAATCCAATTGTTGGAGATATAGACGGAAACCGTTATCTTTTGGAGAAAGCTGTGCAGTCTGCTTTTAAAGACAATGCGACTCTTATAATATTTTCTGAACTATTTTTAGTAGGGTATCCACCACAGGACAAGCAACTTGATTCAGAATTTAAGAAAAATGTGTTGGACGCCCACGACAAAATAAAGACATTTTCATTGTCCTTGCCCACTATAGGGATCCTTTTCGGGTCCTTAGATTATTTGACAAGTAAAACCAGAGAAGGGGAGTCTGTTGGATTTTCCCAGAATTCTATTTTTTTTGTAACAAATGGGAAAATGGAAAAGGTATCCTCTAAGACACTTCTGCCAAACTATGATGTATTCGATGAATCTCGATACCATTACGCGTTCGATTCAAACGCTCAGCGGTCAACAAATATGTTGAATTTTTCCGGAAAAAGAATTGGCATATCTGTTTGTGAAGATATGTGGTTTTCACAAAATAAATCCATTTATAAAACAGACCCAATCGATAGGTTCCGAAACCAAAATATTGATATTATTGTCAATATTTCCGCTTCTCCTTATGAAGTAGGAAAAGATAGAAATAGAAAAGAAATCATCCAGTTTATCTCTAGTGACTTTAACGTGCCAGTTGTGTTTGTGAACCAAGTGGGCGGAAATGATGGGTTGATTTTTGATGGCGGTAGCGGTGTTTTTACCGATAAAATATGCTTACGATTGCCACATTTTAAAGAAGCTGTCGTGTCTATTGATATAGACCACCTTACAATAAAGAAAAACAGTAAATTTGAAACTTATGGTCCTGTGGGAGTAAATAAATTAGATGAAATGTTTCCATTTATTTTAAAATCCGATTTAGATCATATTTTGGATGCATTGTCAGTAGGGATACGTGATTACGTAATTAAAACAGGGTTTTCTACAATAATTCTCGGATTATCAGGTGGAATCGATTCGGCATTAACGGCTTACCTAGCGGTTCGGGCAATCGGAAAATCAAATGTTGTTGGTGTAACGATGCCTAGTAAATATTCAAGTAAAGGGAGTGTTGACGATAGCTATGAATTGGCGGCAAATCTGGGAATGGCGTGCTCTACTATTCCTATTGAGCCAATGGTAGAAGGGGTAATGGAGACGCTATTGCCAAGCTTCGAGAATAAGGCTCCAGATTTTACAGAAGAAAACATTCAAGCAAGATTAAGAGGGATAACCTTAATGGCTCTTTCAAATAAACATGGTCATTTATTATTAACAACGGGCAATAAGTCAGAGTTAGCAATAGGATATTGCACGTTATATGGAGACATGTGTGGTGCCTTAAATCCGATAGGGGACCTTTATAAAACCCAGGTTTATCAGATATGTGAGCATATCAACAAAAAAGAAGGGTCTTCTATTATTCCAGATAATAGCTTGACTAAGGCACCTTCAGCTGAATTGCGATTAGATCAAAAAGATCAGGATACGCTACCAGAATATGATGTGTTAGATATCGTTCTAAATGCGTTCATTGTTGAAAACAAGACTTTGGATGAAATTATAAAAAGAGGGTATGATAAGAAGGTCGTTTCGTGGATTTATAATAAAGTTAGGCAGAATGAGTATAAGAGATATCAATCTCCTCCAGTACTCAAAGTTTCAAAAAAAGCATTTGGAATTGGGCGAAGAATGCCGATAGCGGCAAGGTAAATTATGGTTTTTAATTATATTGGAAAAAAAGTAATTCGATTTTTTGTTGACTGGGGAAAGGTAACGGTCCTTTCGGTGAAAGTTGTTGTGAAAATATTTAGAGGGAGATCTCATACTAGAGAAACCATTAACCAGATGGTCACTTTAGGGATTGATTCATTAGGTATTACTGTAGTTACAGCTATTTTTACGGGCATGGCATTTTCTGTGCAAGTTGTACGAGAGTTCATAAAATTTGGAGCGGCCGACATGGTAGGCGGCGTTGTTGGACTCGCTATATGGAGAGAATTAGGACCTCTTTTAACAGGGGTCGTAGTCTGCGGTAGGGTTGGGGCCGCAATATCCGCAGAATTAGGAACAATGAAAGTAAAAGAGCAAATAGAGGCACTGGAATCGATGGCTCAGGATTCAGTTGATTTTCTAGTCGTACCAAGAGTTCTTGCCTGCGCATTTATGATGCCATTGCTGGTAGGGTTAGCCGATATAGTTGGTTTTTTAAGTGGTTTATTGGTAGCTGTATTATCTGGAAATATTAATCCATACTCTTATTTTGATTCGGCAGAATCCATGTTGAGGGCAATCGATATTTGGGGTGGACTACTTAAGGGCATTGTTTTTGGAATAGTTATCGCATTGCTGAGTTCATATATGGGTCTTAAGGCAACAGGCGGCGCTAAAGGGGTAGGGGAGATGACAACGAAAGGTGTTGTTGTTTCATTGTTTGCTATTTTTATCATAAATTATTTATTATCCATAATGTTGTTTCAAATATGATAAAACTATCTAATATCAACAAATCCTTTGACGAAACGGTGATTTTAAAGAACTTAGACCTAAGCATAGGTAAAGGTGAAATTATCGCGATAATAGGACCTTCTGGTTGTGGGAAGAGTACATTACTTCGGTTGATTATGGGATTGCATAGGCCAGATTCTGGATCGGTTGTAATTGATGGAGACGATATTGTATCGATGCGTCAAAAAGAACTAAATAAAGTGAGATTGAAAATGGGGTTATTGTTTCAATCGGGTGCCTTATTTGATTCTTTAAATGTCGAAGAAAATGTAGGGTTTACGTTAAAGGAAAATCTTAAGTTATCCAACGAGGAAATTAAGTTTATTGTAAATCAAAAACTAGACTTAGTAGAAATGTCCGGACGGGGGAACGACAATCCGTCGGATTTATCAGGCGGTCAACAAAAACGAATTGGATTAGCTAGGGCAATAGCGGCAGATCCTCAAATCATTTTATATGACGAACCCACAACGGGGCTTGACCCTATTCTTTCAACGAATATTGAAAACTTAATTGTAAAACTTAACAAAGACTTTGGGATGACATCCGTTATTGTCACGCATCAAATATCGACGATATTAAGGGTTGCAGAAAAAATTTATTTGTTGAAAGATAATAAACTATTACCACCTGAAACGCCTGATTCTATTTATGATTCGTCATATGAAGAATATAGGCAATTTATCAGGGGAGGATTAAAAACGTGAACACAAAAGCATTTAAAGTAGGAATAGTATCCTTTTTACTTATAGCAGCTATCTCAATTTTATTGATATGGAAAAGCGCGCTTCTTTTGAAAGCAAGTGGGACAGAGCTGTTGGGTAGCTTTGATACCATAAATGGGTTGTTAAATGGGGCAGAAGTTCGATACAGAGGGTATAAGATTGGACAGGTAGTTGAAATAGATCCAAGACCAAAAGAGATATTCGTAAGGTTTCGAGTAAAAGATGGTGTGAATATACCAACTGGTTCTAAATTAAAGGTCGTTTTTGATGGATTAGTGGGCGAAAAATATTTGGGAATTTCTCCAAATTTCGAGTCGATTAAGATGGTTGAATCTGGCGATATTTTGTATGGACGAGCATCTTTAGGGTTGGCGTCATTTGTAGATATTGGGGCAAAAAATCTACAAACGACAAAAGAAATATTGGATACATTTAATCAAATTTTCTCATCAGAAGATGTCTCGATGTCTATAAAAAATGGATTGCTTCAAATCGAGCAGATAGCTACTCAGTTGAGTCGAATAACGGAAGAAATTGGGAGTTTTTCAGAAGAGCAGGCCTTAGCTAATATTGTTAACAATTTCAGGACTGTTTCGGACCAAATTTTGATGGCAAGTAACGCGATGTTTGTTGAAAATAATTTCCCTGAACGCATGAATAATATTTCCAAAGGATCGGAGACACTCATTTCAAATATGGCGTCGATATCTAATCAGCTTGAGAGTGGGCTCTTTACGTCCTCAAATATGCTTAAATTGGATGATACGATAAATAATATAAATATTCTTTCGAATGAGTTAAAGACAATGTTTGATGGAGACGATGCATCATCGACATCAAATTCAATTGTTAAAAAAGCAACGTCTATGGTTACGACTATTTCTTCTATTAAAATAGTAGGGGAATCTAAATTTGAATATTCTACAGCCGACGCAATATCTTATTATGATGTGGGTCTAGATTTGAAATTTTCTAAAACGTTTTTTAGATTTGGTTTAGGAAATAGGTCGGGGTCAACTCAGTTTTTTAATGTTCAACATGGACTGCAGGTAACACCTTCATTCGTTGCCAGATACGGACTTGTTTTCACTTATCCAGGTGTCGGATTTGACTATTATATATCCGATCCAGTGAAATTGAGTTTAGATATTTATGATCCCAATAAAATTCAATTTGAACTTTACTCCAGGATTCGATTGTTTAAAAAGTTCGGTCTGGTTCTTGGCATTCGTTCAAATGATCAAGATAATCTTTATAATAATTATTCGTTTGGATTATCATATTCTGTTCGTTGATTTTGGCAGCTCAAAACTATACTCTCGATATTGTTTCTAAAGGGTACCTATATAACCGATAGGAATGCGTTTAATGGTCTTAAGCAGTTAGTGTAACAATGGAATGATGGCAATATGATCATGGGTTCTAAATTCTGACCTAGGGGATACATCGAATTCATTGAGTAAAAATCGCAAACTCTCTAATTGAAATGAGAAAGAATACCTTTTTACTAGCTCAGAATAAAGCTCTCTAATAATTTTTGAGTCAGTACGAATAATCTCTTGCTTTTTTTTTGCGACATCTTCGAGTTCTCCATAATAGTGTAGGGTAACTATTTTTTTCATATTGATTTAAATATAATACCCTATTAGGTTAAAATTAATCTACGTGATCAAATAAATAATTTAGTGAGGATGAAGATAATGTTAAAAAATTGTGGGTCAGGAATAGGTTGGTTTTTATTGATTTTATTGATGCCAATTACGTCTGTTGCTCAAGTTAATACTGACGTATTTATAACAGACTATAAAAAAACTGGATATTTTCAGTCGGCAGACTTGGCAACTCGAATAGAAGGTGGAAACTATGAAAGTTTTCATATTGACGCGTCTTACAGGGGAGATTATGTTCAACCTGAATACATTTTATTTACCGTTTTGAATTACCACAAAAAATATTCCCAAGACGTGTTATCAAAAGAAAAGGGATTTGCATATTTTAAATATCAGAAAAATATTGTGCCCGGATTAAAACTTGAGGTCTTTGCTCAGCGAGAATTCAACGCGTTTACACGTTTATTGGAACGAAATTTACTGGGAGTTGGTTTGAGACACCCTGTTCTTGAACATGAGTGTCTGTCTATGTTTATGGGGATATCGTTAATGTCTGAACATGAAGGTTATTCGATAGACGACGACAGAAAAAATTATGATAGATTGAGAAATTCTAATTATATTTCAATTAATTCAAAGATTTCTGAAACTGTATTGGTCAATTATACAAATTATTTTCAGTTTAACGTCTCTGATTTTTCTGATTTTAGGTACTTGGGTGACGGACAACTAAGGTTTTTAATCTTTCCAAGGATAACTCTGGTTCTTAACGCAAAAATTAAATATGATGCTTATCCGATTACAAAGTTAAAGGCCTACGACTTTAACTTTATTCAAGGTATTTCGTTTGATTTATGAACAGGGTTTTAAAATTTTAACGATTCCTTTTATCGATTATGTCATGAAAAGGACCTAAATTAGTAGATATTTTGCGAAATCAAACGTTCCGAATAATCTAGGGTGGGTCAAAATGAAAATAATTTTTTAAATGTAGATTGCTTGTTAGTGAAACAAAAAAGTTTTTTCTCAGTTTTAATAAACACGTCATCATTAACGACTATTGGAGTTGTTAATGATGAGCCAACTTGGAATTTTGCCTGAGTGGCGCCCGTTTCAAGGTCCAAAAATAAGACATTTCCGTTTGTATCTCCAGATATAATTGTAGTTCCAAACTGAATAGGATGAAAGTTATAGAAATATAAGTCTTTAGACAACCAATCGGGGTATCCAGTTTTCCTATTAATCGCGATTATTTTACCTTTATTTCTTTTTTCGGCGCCTTTTTTAGCATAAGATATGAGGTAGTAAAGTTTGTCTTTATATTCATGGGGGATACTAATTTTCATTTCAGGTTTAAAAAACTCCCGTTCCCACAAAATCTCTTTAGTTTTTAGATTAAGTTGTCCAATCGTTCCGTTTTCCTTATGGTAGTATAAAATTTCATCTCTCAGGTTATCAGGAATAATTCCTTGATCAAGGGTATCAAGAACGTTAAATTTTAAAAGTGGTTTAGGGTCAACAACCATTTTTGAGTTATCGGGTCTAGTAAACGCTAGGCCAGCTCCTATTTCGGGCAATATTAATTCCATTAAATTTCGTCGTTGGTTAAAAAAAACGTTTCGCTCGTCTGGGCTATATACCGGAAATTCCATTGAAGAGCCAGCCTTCTGATAATAAACGACTTTCCCAATTTTAGGGTTAAAAACAAGAAATTGCTTATGTTTTTCAAACATTGCCCAATCGTCAAATTTCCACAAGGGTTTTTTTAACTTAAGGCGACCTTTAATACTCTTTTTTACAATATCGACGGCATAGTAATAATAGTCTGGTTTTGATCTGTGTCTTCCATGAAAAATGAAGTGATTTTTACCATAATTTGCGACTGTTTCGATTTTTAAAGGAATAGTTCGGATCAATTTCACATGTTTAGTCGCAATGTCAATAGATTTTATTACGCCTCTATCGGAACAAAGTAGTAATTTTTCATTCCAGTAAACAGGAGAAAATTGTTCTGTAAAATCTCCTTCAATATCGGCATGAAATATTTTACTAAGATTTATTTCCCAAGATTTTTTAATCTCAGCTTGTGAAAAAGAAGTCAATAAATATAGAAAACAAATCACTGCTGTTCGTTTACTCATAAATACGTCCTAATATTTGAAACTTATCTTGTTTGACTAGCATTTTTTTTTACCTAAATTTAAGGTTGAACATAGTTTGAATATCGTTCAACAATTTGTTTGCACATTTTATAATATTCTTTGATCGGAATCACTGGCTTCTCAATTTTACGACAATTTTCGAATATGAAAAACAATTCTTTTGTAGTTGCCGCATCAGCAAGCGCACGATGGGCATTATTATGACTGATTTTATATTTTCTAGCGAGCGCTCCCAAAGAAGCTCTAGGTTCTTCATTTTTTTTTGCCCATTTAAGCGTACAAATTATATCTTTAGCTTTGATCGTTATATCATGCCTGATGCAGGATGTTACCATCCATGGGATGTCAAAATCAGCATTGTGAGCGACAATTTTCGATGTTCCTATAAAATCATTTAACATAGTCATTGTTGTTTTTAAATCAGGAGATCCCTGTACCATTTCGTCAGTTATTCCCGTAATTCCAGTAATTCGTTCAGAAACTTCCTGAGCGGGCTGAACAAATGTCTGGAACGTTTGTGTGTCTCCATCTTCGTCAATTTTTAATGCTCCTATTTCAATAATTGAATCTTTTCCAATTTCTAGGCCTGTCGTTTCAAAATCCAAAAAAGCCAGTGTTTCGTGCTTTGTTCCAAATAAAGTTGCCTGGCCTGAGCATTTTGGAAAGAAAAAACATCTATTTCCAAGATTTATGTCTTTTCTGTGAATTGTTGGTCCATTGCACAACTCACATCGTGTATGGTGATCAACAACCAGCGCACCCTCAATTAAAGCCTTTATTTTTTTAGTTTTAATCACATTTTTACATTGTGAACAGATAAAATATTCCCCGTCAGGGCCAGAAGTAAACATATCATTTTCGAGGCTAGCATCACATATTGGGCACTGAAATATACAGGAGAAATCGCAAGACCTACAGGTAATAGTTTTGTTTAAAATTTGGATAGTTGGAGATTTACAGGAGGGACAGTTTTTTTTAACTTGCAGAGACATTTTTTGCGATACTTTTATCGATTTCAATATCTTTATGGATTCTTGAACCTTGAGTTGTATCTTGACGGAAATATTTTCCTCGATAGGGATTACGTGCCGTATTGTCCATTTTACAAAAAACAATCTGGCAAATTCGTCGGCCAGATTTAAGTTCGATTGGAATATGGTTGGCGTTATAGAGCTCTAAGGTTATTCGACCTTGAAATCCTGAATCGACCCAACCAGCATTTTGAATAAAAAGGCCCATTCGGCCAATAGAGCTACGTCCTTCAACAAAGGCAGTAATTCCATTTGGAATCCCGATATATTCTAATGTAGTGGCTAACATAAACGTATTTGGTTGAATAATTATAGAATCTGAGTCGATTTTTCTATATACAGGTTCTTTATCCAAACTAAGTGACGTTTGCTTTGTTTCGTCAATTTTTAAAAATTCTCTTCCCAACCTAAAGTCTACAGAAGCAGGTTGTACGGCTGATTCATCAAACGGACTTATTTCAATTGTGTTTGATTTAACAAGAGATATTATTGTTGTATCAGATAAAATCATAAGTTCTAGTTTACCTAAGATTATCGGATAGATAAAGAGACAATGGTAATCAGATTAAGGTATACTTCGGGTTATGAAAAAAATAATCGACAATACGATAAAAAGTAGGACCTATGACGTAATTGTAATAGGGTCAGGAGGTGGGTCTAAAATCACACGACCTGCGGCAAATCTTGGCCTTAAAGTTGCTATTGTGGATATGGGGCGTTTGGGAGGAACCTGTTTAAATCACGGGTGTATTCCGTCAAAAATGTTGATTCATCCTGCCGACCTTGTTGTTGAGTCGGAAGAAGCGTCAAGAGTTGATGTTTATTTTGAAAAACCAAAAATCGATTTTGACAAACTTGTCGCCCGAGTAACAAAAACAATTGATGATGAATCAGATAGTATAAAACCTGTTTATGAAAAACATAAAAATATAGACCTTTATGAAGGGAAAGCTAGATTTATAGACAAGCACAGGGTTTCAGTTTGTCTAAATAATCCAAAACCCGAGAACGAGAAAAATGGGTTTGCTAATAAGACTTCTGAGAGTGACGTTATACTGTTTGGTAAGAAAATTGTATTTTGCGCAGGTGCAAAGCCAATGATTCCTTCTATTCCTGGATTAGAGGGAACGCCTTATTGGACTTATAAAGAAGCCTTACGACCGGTTACTCAACCCGCATCATTAATCGTTTTAGGAGGAGGCTATATAGGGTCTGAGTTGGGCCATTTTTATGGATCAGTTGGAACAAACGTATCTTTTATTTTGAGGAGTGAGTTCTTACGGCCAGAAGATGACGAAATAAAACATCAATTTAATAAGGCATTTTCGAAACGATTTGATTCTTATTATAACTCTGAAGTTACAAAGATAGAGTATAGGTTAAATATGTTTTACGTAACATTTTCATTTATGAGTAGAACGGTGGAAGCGGCCGCCACCTTGACGTCTCGTAAAGAAATTACTTTAGTATCAACAAACCTTCTTGTGGCGACAGGTGTTGTTCCAAATACTTCTGACGTTGGGATTGAAAACACAACTATTCAATTAAACAAGCAAGGATATGTAAGGGTTGATTCGACGTTAAGAACCGCTGAAAAACACATTTGGTCTTTTGGAGACGTCGTCGGAAACTTTAAATTCAGACATTCCGCTAATTTTGAAGGGGACTACGTTTTTAATCAAATGTTTGGTAAAAAGGGTAGTGGAATCGATGAAAAAAATGGGAAGCCGCTGGTTTATCCAGCTATGCCACACGCTGTATTCACTCATCCCCAAATTGCGGCCGTTGGACCCACAGAAAATAGTCTAAAGTCTGAAGAAATTGTGGTAGGACGGAATTTTTATAAACATAGTGCGATGGGAATGGCATTATTACCTAAAGTAGGGTTTGTTAAGCTTATTTTTGATAAAAAATCGAAAGCGCTTTTAGCTGGGCACATCATTGGAAAAGAAGCTGCAACTATGATACATATGGTCATTGCTTATATAGAAATGAAGGCGACGATAAACGATATGAAGAAAATGATTTACATTCATCCTGCATTACCAGAAAATGTTAGGAACGCGGTGAGAGACGCAGCTAAAAAATTTGAGGGAGACATATGAACACATTAACATGGATTATTATTGGCTTTTATTCGGCAGCTTATTTGCTAGAGACTGTTTTGGATGTATTAAATTTAAGGGTCGTAAAAGAAAAACTACCACCTGAATTTGACGGCGTATATAGTGAAGAAGACTATGAAAAGAGTCAGAAGTATTTAAGAGAGACAACCAGTTTTGGACTTGTGAAGTCAGCTATTTTTTTTATTGCCACTCTAGCTTTTATTTTGTTAGGAGGGTTTGAATATGCAGATTTATGGGCGAGAGCGTTTGGTTTTGGACCTATTATTACTGGTTTGCTATTTTTCTTCGGGCTTAATTGTTTAGTAACACTTCCGGGAATTGTATTCTCATTATATGGCACGTTCATAATTGAAAAAAAATATGGATTTAATAAAATGACGGCGATGTTGTTCGTGACAGATTTTATAAAAGCCCAAGTGTTAACCGTTTTAATTGGAGGCCCAGTCCTCGGTGCTGTTTTATGGTTTTTCTATAAAACTGGGGATTTTGCATGGCTATGGACGTGGGCATTTGTTTCTATTTTTCAGTTGGTAATGTTAGTGATTGGACCAACATTGATAATGCCTTTATTTAATAAATTTACCCGACTAGAAGATGGTGAACTTAGAACAAAAATAGAAAATTATGCGACGAGTCAAAGGTATAAATTGAATGGTCTATTTAAAATGGATGGGTCAAAACGTTCGACAAAATCAAACGCTTTTTTTACAGGGTTAGGGAAAGCAAAGCGAATTGTATTGTTTGATACGTTAATTGAAAAGCATGAAGTTGATGGATTAGTGGGGGTTATCGCTCATGAAATGGGGCATTTTAAAAAAGGTCATGTGTTAATTATGATAACTTTTTCTATCGTTTCTTCGGCGTTTATGTTGTTCTTATTATCCTTGTCTATAGGAAATCCAAATTTATTTGCTGCGTTTAGCATGTCGTTGACCTCGGTTTACGCAAGCTTTGTATTATTTTCATTTCTATATATTCCCATTCAGATGATTTTGGGACTACTTTCTAGTTTGTTGTCACGAAAGCATGAATTTGAAGCGGATGAATTCGCTGTGAGAACGACGGGTAAAAAAGGTCCTTTAATTAAGAGTTTAAAAACACTGACCGTAGATAATTTGTCAAATTTAACACCGCATCCATGGAAAGTGTTTTTTGAATATAGTCATCCCCCTGTTTTAAAGAGGATAGAAGCAATTAATAAAATTGAATTAAAAGATGTCTGACCAAAAAATGAAGAATCATGTAAGATCGTCAGAAATGGACCTGAAAAAAAAAGAAATTTGGAAAACATTTGATGTTATAGCGCGTAGCTACGATATAACAAACCGGTTGCTATCATTTGGGCTAGATTTGTATTGGCGAAAAAAAGTCGCTCATATGGTAAATGACTGTAATTCGGTGCAGAGTGATTCCTTCGATATATTAGATTTGGCAACAGGAACCGGGGACGTGGCGATATCTATTTCAAAACGAATGAAAAACGGGTATAGAAAAATTATTGGCATTGATATGGCCGAAAAAATGCTTGAAATAGGGCGAAAAAAGGTGGCAATAAAGGGATTGTCCGACACGATTAGGTTAAATAGGGAAGATGCGACGGCCTTAACATTTGAAAACGAAGCGTTTGATGTTGCGACTGTAGCTTTTGGGGTTAGAAACTTTGATCCCCTTTTGAGTGGATTGTCTGAAATATGTAGAGTATTGAAACCTGGTGGGACGGCTATTGTTCTCGAATTTTCTATGCCTGAAAATTCAGTGATTAAGTTTTTCTATTTGATGTATCTAAGATATTTACTTCCTCTAATAGGAGGTTTGTTTTCCGGGAATTTTAAGGCTTATAAATATTTAAATAATACGGTAGAGTCGTTTTCATACGGTGAAGAATTTTGTTCCAAATTAAGAGATTCAGGATTTCAAACAATAGAAATTAATAGATTATGTTTCGGAGTAGCCACTATTTATGTTGGAAAAAAAAATAAGGATTAGTAGGAATGAGTTTGAGCATCCCAGTAGTAAATCAGAAAAAGGTAGACCTTAAGAAACCCAAGGAGAAGGTAATTACTGGATTTTGGGGTTCCCCTGATTCGAACAACTTTTTAAATTTTTCAGGCACTGCTAAATATTTTGAAACAAAGAATAAAAATGAGTTTTATGAATGGTTGGACACGGTCCCTAGTACGAATAATGAGACGTTTGTCTTAATTCCTTTTTCAGATAGAATTCAGCCATATATAGGGTTTGTTCCCGAAAGTATTGTGACAACAAAAAATTCAAATCTTATTCCACCATCATTTAACAAAAAACTCCCCAAATGCTTAAGTAGACTTGAGACTCTAAATAGGGAAGACTGGATAAAGCATGTTAACGATGTTAAGCACCTAATAGTTGAAGGGAAAGTAAGCAAGGTGGTTTTGGCACGAAAAATTTCTTTAGTATTAGACCAAAAAGTTGAACTACGGTCTCTTTTGAGTTCCTTTCTTAAATCAGATTCATATAAAATTGGAATAGAGTACGATGATTTATCATTTCTTTCGGTATCTCCAGAACTACTGTTTAAGAAGAAAGATGATGTTATTCAGAGTCACGCAATTGCAGGTACCAGGAGTAGGGGCGAAAGTGATATCGCAGATTTGACTTTCGAAAAAGATTTAAAAGGCAGCAAGAAAGAATGCGAGGAGCATAAGTTTGTATTGGATGCGGTGAGCGCTTCTTTAGAACAAATTTGTAATAAGGTATCTCTCGAAAACAGTTTTGAGATATTAAAACAAGCGAAAGTACAGCATCTAAAGTCTACACTCGAAGGAAGATTAAATACGGATCAATCTCTCTCAAAAATTATTTCCTCTCTATTTCCAACTCCAGCTGTGGCGGGAATGCCTAAGACCAAGTCTTTGGGATTAATTGAAGAGCTAGAAAAAGAAGATCGCGGGTACTATTCTGGATTAATAGGCAAGGTTTGTGGGAATTCTGCAGAGTTTGTTGTTAATATTCGTACAGCATTTTTAAAGAAAAATTTAATTGAATTATGGGCAGGTGCAGGAATTGTAGCGGATTCTAATGGTGATGAAGAATGGAATGAGCTAGAACAAAAAGTTCAGCATTATTTAGACCTCTTTCTTTAATATGTTTTCCAATGATGAATGGGCATCATTAATTGTTTCTTGTTGTGAAGTAGCTGGCATTTCCCAATTTTGTATCGCTCCAGGGTCACGCTCGACTCCTTTAACGCTAACTGTAGCAGCCCGTTCTAACTTAACCTCTCATATTCATTTCGAAGAGAGAGGCTTGTCTTTTTTTGCGTTGGGGTTGGCCAAGTCCCGTCGAGAACCCGTAGCTATTATTACGACATCTGGAACCGCGGTAGCAAATTTACTACCAGCAGTCGTCGAAGCCTATTATTCACAAGTTCCTCTTTTATTATTAACAGCAGATCGACCTCCTGAGCTCATTGGAGTTGGTGCAAATCAGGCAATCGTTCAAGAGGGTATCTTTGGAGGGTATGTAAGACACTCTGTCTCCTTACCTTGTCCTGAAGACGATAAACGGATGGATGAGATAATCAATAGTTTATGGGCAGCTAGTAAGAACCTTGAAAATGGTCCTGTCCATATTAATATCCCCTTTAGAGAGCCACTATTTATGGTCGAATCTCAGAATAATTTTGTATCTGATTTAACAAGAAATAATAAACATAGTTCGCAATTTAAAAAATTAAAGCATGAAAGTGTAACAGTTGATACGTTGGAAAGGGGCGTTACTGATTTTAAGGTTCTATTTAACGGCACTACGATAAAGACGTCTAAAAAAGATGTTGAAAGACGTGATAACAAGCAAGATATCGAAATTGTTAGACCTCATTTAAATCGGATACTGACGTCCTCGAATTGGGTGAATGAAAGTGTCAAAAAGCCATTAATTATTCTTGGGGAGTGTTCAAAAGAGGACTATAAAATTGCTATAGAATTAGCCGTCCATTTTTCAATACCTATTTTGATTGATGTCCTTTCAAGTTACAAATCTGGGGATTATCATTGCAAGATTGACCAATATGATTGGTTTATTGATTTACCAAAATATGACTATTTAAAGCCTGATTTCGTAATTTGGATAGGAGGACGAGTATTAAGCAAGAAACTACATCAATGGATTCCAAAAAAAACAAAAATTCTTCAGTTTTCTCAACTTTTGTATCCGATAAACCCCGAAAATAATTCAAACTTAATTAAAATAAGCGATAAACTGAACGACGAGATAAAAATTGTTTTGGAAAATAACCTGGATTTTGACCTGCATAAAGATTGGTGTTTACAGTGGGTGACGATTAATGGAAAAGTGAACGCTATTATAAGAACGAGCGTAGAGATGAAGAACTTCAATCATGAGCCATCAATTTATGCCGAACTATTTCGAATGATTTCAATCGAATTTCCAAGTTCAAGAGAACAAAATAGGCCGTCTGGGGTCAATTTATTTTTGGCAAATAGTAGCCCAATTCGTCATGCAGCAACTTTTTTAAATCAACAGCCAATTCAATTATCAAACATATTTGCAAATAGAGGTGGCAGTGGTATCGATGGAATTGTATCGTCGATTTCCGGGTATAGCTCGGGTTCAAAAGACCCTTTAATAGCTATTGTAGGTGATTTATCATTTTTTCATGATTTAAGCAGTCTTCTACTTTTGGGAAAACTAAAAACGACGTGTGTTCTTATTGTTATCAATAATAATGGAGGCGGTCTTTTTTCCTGGCTGCCTGTTCAAAAATCTAAATTTTTCACAAAATATTTTAAAACGCC
>JABIQV010000165.1 GCA_018699495.1 bacterium
TATTTCTTTATCAGAAACAGCCGAATCACCCCCTTGACTATCATTTCTACCCAAAGAAAATAAATAAGATACTATATTTTCTCCTACAACAGAGTGTTTTATTTTCGCCAAAATTTCATCTTGTTGTTCTTGTGAATCACACAAGTTTGGACGATCTAATCGTTCGCGGCCACCCATTTCAGTACAAGCAAGCCTAAATTCCTCACTTCTCTTCTCAAAAAGTGTTTGTTCGGAGACTATCAATGTCTGCACGAGGTCTTTCAATTGTTCTAAATTTTCGTACGTCCCTGTGTTACAAATTAAAAGAACACTTTCCACAAATTTAAATTGCAGGGGATCAATAAATCCCATATCAAATAAGGCATTCGATTTTATATCAGAGTCACGAAATATACCTTCCAAATATTTCTTCACCGCTCTCAAAGATTTGGTATCAGAACATATTTTCTTAATTCCCTGGTAAAATGCATCAAGATTCCCGATCACAGAGTTTCCAGATAGAATTTCAATATGTATAAGGTTATTCGTAAACCTATGTTTAGAAGCCAAGTTCTCTTTAAATACCCTCTTGTTAAAATATTTAGAATCAATGCGCTTAGAAAAAACATTTGAAAAGTCAGAAACCAAAGCGGTAGTTCCAACACTTTTTGCTTCAGCACACCGTTTGTATAAGTCCAAGCACTTAGATATGGATTTAAAATTAATTTTTATTGAATGTAACAATTTAGTTATATCCCCATCCTGCTCGTTTAAACCAGAAGTAGGCACGTCTTTTTTTGAAGGAAATAAACCAGTTTTCTTCCAAGCGAAGAGTTTGCTCAAAATTTCCCTTCTAGAATAAGGTATAACAGGTTCTTTTGAAATATAATTGGGCTCGTCAATCAATGCGCCGACTTCATCCGTTAACTTACTGACAACCGTTGTTAATGAGTCGAGAGCCTTAGGTAATTCAACACCATCAGACTCTCTAGATGATAGATAAGCAGACTGAATCGCCGAAAAAGCAACCATAGAATTACTCATATCCGTCAATAAAAGTAAAATTGCGGCCGCTTGACATTCGGACGTACCAGATAGAACTTTAACATTGACCTCACGGGTCATTAAATTATCCAAAGCAAGTTTATTTTGACCAAGCTGAAACGCAATATTTGGCATCGATATCATTAAATAATTCCTTTTCTTCTAAATACAAGATTCTATTTATTTAATTATCGAAAGAAAAACAATAAAATTTCACTATATCTCTGCTAAAAATATTTCAACGAATTGCAAAGCAAAAACATACAAAAAAGTAAAATAATCACCGATATATTTCAATCACTTGAAGAACAGTTCCGTGCAGTTTCGGATGTTTCACGTGAAACATATGGCACCTAGAAACTAAAAAAATGGATGGAATGCAGATTAATTTAAACTAAAGAAGAAACCTTGGCTGACTCAACCTCTAAAAAACAAATCATCTCATCCGAAACAATTTGAGTCGCCGAAGAAATTGCCAGCGCTCTATTGTTACTCACGCTCTTAATTCTCTGTACAAGATTTTCCAAAGTCACAAGGGTCACCCCGTCCACTTCTTCAACAGACGGATGAATATTAGATGACGACGAAAAATCCACACAAAACAAGTTATTTAAATGACAAACATGATTGGTCTCAACAACAAACCCAGTTGCTCCTGTAGCACAAACCAAAACATCAAACTGATTCAACGACAAAAGACCCTCTTGAATAAAAGATATAGGGCACTCAACCAAATCAACTAACGCAGATCCCGCTTTCTCGATATCTCTTACAAAAACACCAGAAATGGGTAGCCTATTTTTCTTAGCAATTAAAGAAAACTCTTGCGCGATAGCCCCTGCCCCAAAAATAGCAACTTTTAAATTTGAATAATCACCGAATCGATCTTTAATTACCCGAAAAGCGGCCCCTGCATAACTAAAGCCACCATCTGACAACCTAGTTTCAAATCGTACCTTTTTACCAATAAATAATGCTTTTTGAAAAAGTCTATGTAAGGTGGAATCTATTTTATTCTTATCTATCGAAACCAAATAGGCCGCTTTAATTTGTCCCTGAATTTCTGTTTCCCCTATCACTTGCGACGCAAGTCCGGACACAACATTAAACAGATGATTACTAATTTTTCGATTATTATACTCGGCATTCACTTTATCCGAATGATCGACCAAATATTTCTCAATTAACGATATATGAGATACATCCAATCCTTGTTTGCTAATATATAACTCACATCTTTGACATGTCTTCAAAAAAACAACAGCTGGAATAAGCCGCTCTAACTCCCTGGCTAAAACGCCCGACTGTTCACACGTTGGATAATTAAAAAAGCTTAACTGTATACATTCCATAACACGACTACCTGGTTAATTATTTTTTCTCACCTAATTTTAGGTGTAACCCATTTAGGAGGCAATAGTCCTAAAATTATAAAAAATACCTGCACCATACAAAATAACAATAACCAAACGAAGGCACTGTCCATAAATCCGTAACTATGTAATCCAATTCCAAGCATATTCACACCAAACCACGACATAGCAGTTACGATATTCCCAAATACGGCCGCTACCATAAAGCCACGAACTCTAAAAATACCTGCCATTCGAGCATGTAACATTAACGCACTCCAAATAACAATCAATAACGCCCCATTTTCTTTAGGATCCCATCCCCAAAAACGACCCCAACTCTGATCCGCCCAAATGCCTCCCAAAACAGTACCTACAAAGTTCATCGCTAAATTAAAGCAAACAATTCCATATACCATTTTATAGAGTTCCCGTTGGTCTTCATCCGAAAACGATCTCCCAAAAAAATATCGGCAAATAAATACAATCCCCAAAAATCCGGACAAAAACATACCCGAATACCCAATAACAATAGATACAACATGCGTAGATAACCAAAAATTAGAATCTAAAACAGCTTGCATCATTTCCAGAGTATCCCCTTGAATGGATAAATTATGGGCAACAATTAAGGTAATAAACCCAATCACTGCTGAAACAAAAAGGCCAAGTTTGTTCTTAAAAAATCGTTCTACTATCATCCCTAATAAAACGGCCATTAACCCAACAAAAACAGCCGACGAATACAAATTAGTCACAGGAGGTCGTCCTTGAATCACCATACGAAACACTTGCCCAATAACCTGTAACCCAAAAGCAACAAACACAAACTGTCGCCCAATCCAAAAAACCGCACGATTTTTAATCAACCATGACGCCCCAATACATACAGCTGCTAATAAAAATAAAACCATCGATCGATAAAATATTTGCAATCGATTAAACAACGCTTCGTTTTTAGCCTTTGAAAAAGCACGTGGAACTTGTTTGTCATAATATCTAAGTAAGTCTTGCCCGCTCTCAATCGCCTTACTATTATTTTTTTTATAAACAGCATCCAAAAAAGATGCATACAGACGTACAACCGGATTCTCTTTCCCAGTAAAAACAGACCGTGTAACTAAGGTCGCTAAAGGCGCCCAATTATCGGTTAACTGATTCGACTCTTTCTCTTTCACTGAAACACTTTCCTCTTGCTCTGGTGGAAACACTTTAAACACAGCCATCTGTTCATAGTACCTTGATGAATTCACAACAAATGATAATTTTTTCCATCCCATATTTTCACGATCTATCCCTGACCCATCATGATTGTCGTGATTATTCCCATGGTCATGTTCAGAGCTAGGTCCATGATTGTGGCCACTGTGATCCACAGCATCTCCAATTATCTCCGATTGAGGAGGAACACCATGCTTTCCAGTCAATAAATAGGCATATTCAACAAAAATTTGTCCCAATTCATCCAAATAAACGCCTTTTTCAACAACATTCGAAGGATACAAACTACTCTGTAAGCGCATATACAGATTCAACTGATCATAAAGTGTAAGAATATGTTGCTGAAACAAAGATTGTTGAGACTTATCAAGTTTTTCAATTGAAATAGAATGTTTCTCAAGAACGGTATAATGAGGCTTTAATTCATTAAATGAAAAATATCTTTCTTTTTCATCAAGATGAAACGCGTCTTTTACAGTACCATCTTGAATTTTAAAAACAGAATAACTGTCCGCTATATCAGGATTTGAAACGACATCAAGCAACCATTCGGAGGCTGACATCTTTTTGCCGTTTACAAGCGTCGATTGTTTATGGCTAAAATATAATAAGGTTTCTCGAGCAAGCGAATCCACTGGTTTAATTCGCCCATTTGCCTGAATAGGTAACTGACCAAAAATACGAGCGGTCTCAGGAACACCTGCTCCAAAAAGACCTTGCATAGACCATAAAATAACACCGAGAAAAAAGGAGCCCTTCAGTATATTCTGTTTTGTTATATAACGTTTCATGATAATCCTTTTTCTCGTTTTCGTTGCTTATTCGAAAATGCTGCCAACTTGACTAAAAAGTGAAAACACAATCCAAAACTAATCATTAAACAAGCAATATAAGGAATTCTCCATCCCGGATTCTTTACGACCTGAAGTACAGATAAGGTATTGTTTTCACCATAACTCGCCTGAAAAAACGTATGTCCTCGATATCTTAATGGGTGATTCATATAGACAAGAACATCTCTCGTTTCGCCCGTTTCAGAATCATTCAATTCGACCAACGACGAAAAGTTTTTCGGGATTTGAGTACCTGGATACACATCGTGAGTAAAGTCTTTCAATGTAATAGAAAATGGATAATGATATCTCTCTGATCGAATAGACATATCATAAGAAAGGTCGTCGATAATCACCGTTTGCTTTGCGCCCAATCCTCTAGAAACAATCCAAACCCCCTCGGATCCACCCTCTTTATTTAGTATTTCAATTTTTACCGTGAAAAAGTTCAACTCATTATCTTGAGTAGCCAATGGCTTTGGCGCAACAGAGATAGATTGCCCCAAACCTTTTACCTGCGAATTTTCCAAATCAGATGCTCGTCTCAACCAAGCATTTGGCCAAACATTTAACAATTTAATTGTAAAAGGTAATTGAGTATCCTCAACGAAGGTATTTTTTTCTAAGTACTGTTGAGAAATAACATATTCTTTATTTTGAGTGTCATTTAAAGACGCTTCAAACACTAGCTCATTTACCCGACTAGACTCTGAGTAAGACGCTGTTTGACCTTCTTTTATCGCCATTTGGCTTTCTATGCCAGCAGCGCTTGTTATCCAAGCACCTACCAACAAAAAAATCATTCCTACGTGCATGAGTCCGAGACCTAGCTTCTTTACACTTAATAAATTTTTAGTCCAAATAACTGCACTTAAATTTATAATCATAATAGAGCCAATTAACTCAGCTCCTGGCAGTATCGGAATCGAAAAACCAAACCCGGTATCAAGCCAAACAAAGGCACTAAGAAAAAAACGCTGCTGGGTTTGATATATGCCATAGGACACCTGAGCAAGCGTGCCAACAAAAACCAAAACAAAAAGTGAAAACAAACAAACAACTGTTATTTTTAGAGAAGATAACCGAACCATAACTTTAGACAATATTTGATTTAACATAACACCCTTCAAGCATCCACTATAGAAACGTCTATTTGTCTTTTATGGACGCGACAAACTGATTAAACACAACTTCATTGTCACTAACTAATTCTGACGGCCCCATCAACTTAACAAAAAGAGCTCCTGAATCTTTTCGAATAATAGCAACAACCATTTTCGACAATACATTTTCCTGAGCCACCGAAACCTTACTTTCCAACGAAACAAAGCTAACGGACTGGGCTCCAACTTTTCGCTCAGAAACAACCGAACTCAATTCCTCAGAGGAGATCGCTTCCAATCGAAGTTGGCCTCGCCATCGATTAACATTTGCGAGTAAACTGCCTACAGACCCTGCAAGCCGAACAATAGACACTTGTGCTTGTTGAGAATGACTTCCTTCGATAGAAAAACTACCAAGTCTCATCCCACTTGCATCTAACTCTTTCCACGCTGAAGGTTTCTTCCATTCTAACTCTGCCTGAGAAGGAAGCTTAAGCTGAACTTGGGGCTTAGAGACAGTGTAGACTTGAACGCCAGACGATTTCTCGCACCCAGAAACCCAAGCCCAAATAAAGACCAACAAAAAAACAGACCCAACCCTAAATTTTATATTTATTTTATTCATATCAACATAAGAATTAGCACATTCATACGTTAACTTCAATTTGTTAAACCAATTTTTAATGGCCACTCACCCTATCAATTTTTACACGTATATAAAGAAAGGAAATAACTCTTAAAAAAAGAACATATCCTATAAAGGTTATTCATCATAAATACACCAAAAAATATCGATGTTTAGATACTTTTCCTGTTGGGCAAAAGTGTAACCAAGTAAAATTAAAAATTTCGAAAATACAAGGAGAAGCACAAATGGATTACTTATCAATAGACAGAGAGATTTATCAAATGTACCCGGATTTAAAAAATAAAATTAGACAAATTAATACACTGGACCTCTTAGATGATTAAAAAATAAAACACACATTTAAAGAAACCCCTACTTTATTTTTTTACAGTAGGTTTTGGATGTGAACGTAAGCGTTAATCGCTTAATCTGGTTACCAAAATCTATACAATGGGAAATTGAGGTGTGTTTATTGACTCTCTTCCCAAAGAAAATATCAACGGAAAATAATAACCTAATAGTAGTCTACCAATTCGTTTAATTTAAAAATTAACACCTAACTATGTTAAAATTTAATTTGATGTCAGAAAAAAAATCAAAAAAAATATCAATTCGATCACTCAAGAACCCATCCGTTCTAGCAGGAATAGCTGCTTTTCTATTTATAGTAGTCTCACTTTCGGCTTCATTTTTAGTTAAAATTAATCCAAACGAATACGGAATCAAACAAATCAACATAGGAATAAATCCCGGGATTCAAGACGACATTTACACAGCGGGCCTCCATTTCATCATGCCTTTTGGGTTCGAAAAAATGCATATTTTCCCTAGAGATATTCAAGTTCTCGATCTAAACAGTGAATCTCGCGTAATTGGTGAGAAAAAAAATCAAAGCCGCAGCGTATACACCACAGGCAAACCAGCCCATATTCAAACCTCCGACGGCTTTTTTGTTGATGTTGATGTCTCTATTTTATACAAAATTCAAAATCCTCTTCTTGTTCTAAAAACTATCGGACCGGGTAATCTTTTTATTTATGATGGAATTGAACCCAAATCAGAACCTGTTTTAAAAGACACACTTGGTACATTAACTACTGAAGAATTTTATAATCCTCATTTAAGGGTAGAGAAAATGCTTCTAGCAAAAGAAAAATTAAATGAAGAACTAACATCAAAAGGACTTATTGTTGACCAAGTGCTCGTCCGATACTTTAGATACAGCGACGAAATTCAACGAAATATCGAAGAAAAAAAATTAAAAGATCAGCTAGTGTTCAAAAACATAGCAGAAAGCAAAGCAGCTACTGAAGAAGCCCTCCTCAATAAAACTATCGAAGAAGGCGAAGCTCAAGTAAAAATTGAACTAGAAAAAGGCCTTTCATACGTAACAATTAAAAATGCAGACAAAGACCTTTATGTAAGAAAGAAAAAAGCGGCCGCAAATCTTTTAGTAAAAAATGCAGAAGCTAAACAAGCAAAATTACAAAACCAAGCCTTAATTGGAAAAGGGGCATCAAATATGGTTGGCCTTAAAATGGCGGAAGTCCTTGATGGGCTCGAGGTAATTTTCATTTCAACCAACGGTAAAGATGGGATTAATCCACTTAATTTAAACCAAGTATTAAAGGTCATCGAATAAACGATATAATTATGAATATAATGAAGAAATACATAACTCCAATCAAAAACAAATCATCCTTAAAAAGTGTTCCTAGACTTGTACTTTTTTCAATGATTCTCTTATGTGCCTCTACATTATCTGGATGTTTCTTCAAAACAAATTCTACAGAAGTTGGTGTGAGAACTCGGCTCATTAGTATTTTCTCCGAACGAGGTGTTGATACAGAAATAAAAGAACCTGGGCGAGTATTTTACTTTTTTCCATTCGTGAATGCGTGGAATACATTCGACACAAGACTTCAAAACATCGAAATGACGGTCGTCGAAAATAGAGGCGACCATTACGGACGTGACGACCTTCAATTCAAAACCATTGATGGAAACGATATCTCCATGGATATCGTCATCGCTTATAGAATCAACCCTAAGAAAGCCCCATACATTCTTCAAAACGTAGCAGAAAATGACAAAGAACTAAGAGAAAAAATTATCAGAGTCATAGCAAGAAGCCGTCCAAGAGATATTTTTGGAGAACTCGAAACGGAAAATTTTTATCTAGCAGAAGAACGATCAAAAAAATCAGAAGAAGCAAAAGTGATCCTTAATGAAATGTTAGAGCAATACGGAGTAATTGTAGAACGATTATTAACAAAAGATTACCGATTCAACTCAGAATATCAAAAAGCAATTGAAGACAAAAAAATAGCAGACCAAAACACTCAACAATTCAAATCTGCCAGCAATGCAAAAAAACAAGAATACCTTCGTAAAATTGAACAAGCAAAAGGTGAAGTAAACAAAATGGTAGCCAATGTAGATGGCGAATATGAAAAAGCAAAAATAAATGCAGAGGCCTATTATCAAAAACAGGCAAAACAAGCAGAAGCTATTTTATTCGAAGGAAAAGCAGAAGCAGAAGCTATCACAAAAATGAACGAAGCGTTGTCCGCAAAAGGCGGCCGAACAATGGTTAAACTCAAAATGGCCGAAGTCTTAGCCGGTAAAAAAATAATCGCGCTTCCATTAAGTGGTAACAGTGGAATGAATTTACAAACGATGGATATCAATCAATTACTCTCTACTTATGGAATAACTAGCCTTTCAAAAACGAAGCCATCTACAAGGATAAATAATTAACTTATGGCTAAATCATCAATACCCGCATCCATTTCTCTATTAAGTTCATTAGCTATTCATTTAGATAAAATTAATCATCTTTTTAGCCCTCTTTCTACAGAGTTTCACCATTTAAAAGAAATAGTAAAAACAAATAAATCATTCTCTGACTCAGAAATATTTTTTGAATCCGAAAATTTAATAGCCTATTTACAATGCCTAATGCTCGCAGGTATGTCGATGAAAGATGGTATTTTTGTTCCATCACTAAAACAATATAAAGAAAAAGACGGAACCGTGCTCATCACCTGGGACAGCCAAGTCCAAGATAAATTTACATTTGGATCAATAGACGATAACTTTTTAAGATACTTTCACTATTACAGAAATAAAATTTTTAATGTTTCACAATCACAATACCCCCTCCCAGTGGCAATACTATATAAAATTAGAGACCAGCTCGCATCAGACTACGAAATTTTACTTCACGTAAAGAACAAGATATCTCCATTATTAAAGGAAAAACATGAGCTCCTAACTTTTTTTGATAAAACCCAAGATCAGGACATCTTTTTCATAATTATGTCATGTCTTCCTACAGAAGGAATAAATGCATTATTCATCAATATTCAACAATATTTTCCAAGAGACTTGAAAATCAAAAGTCATAACGGCCACATGATTAACGTATTATCATTATTTCAAGCACCGTCTACCGACATTTTTTATCTTATGGAAAAAATTCATGTTTATTTTGACCTATATTTTTCTGGAACAAAACCAATAATCAGAGAAATAACCAAATCAAAAACAAAAGAATTTATGAAAAATCAGCTCACAAACGATACGTTTTTTACGCAAACTCAGCAAAATTTGGAAAGTTTAGTACACAGTCAAATTAACGTACGAATTCAACTTTTTCAGTTACTCCTTCGTCATTTAAAAAAATTAGATTTAAAAAACTAAACAAAAATGAAACCAATTTATTTCGATAACGCGGCAACTACTCCAGTACTTGAATCAACTTTAAACAAATTTAAAGGATGGGCAAAAGTATACGGGAACCCTTCTAGCCAACACCAATTCGGGCAAAACGCCCGAGAATTTGTAGAGGCAGCACGTCATGCGGTTGCAACAACGCTAAAGGCACCAGACGATTCTATAATATTCACAAGTTCAGGAACCGAGAGTAATACACTTGTCCTTCATGGAATTTTCCTACCTTATATTTCAAAAAAAGAACCTGCTCACCTGCTGATATCTGCAATAGAACATGCATCTGTTCGACAAACAGCAAAATTCCTCTCAACATGTGGAATAGACGTCGAAGAAATTCCTGTTACCACAACCGGAATTATAGACACCGAACAACTCAAATCAATGATAAAACCAACTACAAAACTTGTATCTGTTCAAACAATTAATAACGAAATAGGAACACGTCAACCGATTAATGAAATTGGAACAATTTGTCAGGCCAAAAACATCCTTTTTCATACAGATGCTGTTCAAGCCTTTTTAAAAATCGACCTTGATGTATCCCAATTACCGATAGACTTTTTAAGTATTTCGGCCCATAAATGTTATTCCCCTAAAGGAACCGGAGCGTTATTTATACGAGACAAAGCAACTCTAGTTCCTCAACTAAAAGGTGGTCCTCAAGAAATTGGAATGAGAGCGGGAACACAAAATACCTTAGGAATACGCTGTTTTCAAGAATCAATTGAAAAATTAAACGAATCCAAAACTAGGCTTAGAGACCATATCCAAGAATTGGATTCTTACTTTCTACAAAAAATATCAGATCTTGAGTTCGAAAATCACTTATTAAGTAACGAAAAAAGAACACCGGGATTTATCAACATATCATTTCCTCCTATATCATCCGAAGACATGATCCTGCACATGGATACAAATAACATTGCCGTATCAGCAGGAAGCGCCTGCTCGACAGGATCCTTAGATCCATCACATGTTTTAAAAGCAATGAACTTACCAAAAGATGTTATTCATTCGGCCATTCGAATTTCTCTTGGTATTCAAAATACAAAACAAGAAATCGACTCGTTTTTTTCTGTATTAAATAAATTTATTACAGGCATATAAACCACTATCTGAAGCAATTATAGAGTCTATAAAATATAAACGTTTGTTAATTTAAAATCGTGACACACGTCTAATAAATTGAGATACTATGTGGTAAATTTTTTATAATGCTTGAAAAAAATATAATGACACAAACAGAAACAAACAAACTACTAGATATAACAACCTTCCCATTCGACGCCTTTAGCTCCCAAAACCTAGAGAATGACCAATTACTAAGTATCCTATTCAAAATTGATAAAGAAAAACAAATAATCCTAGATTGCAGATGGCATTGTGGAATAGAAACACAGCACGCAGGAATCATAGAGTTCTTATCACGGCTTGTAGTAGGTCTTTCTACACAAGAAATTATCGATTTAATTCCAAGCAACGTAGAAAATGCGTTAAGAACGCGAAACATTTCGGTTTCTTCACAACTTGATAAGCTACTGTCTGCATTTAAATCAGGTTTAACAGAAAAAGAAACTACGTCACAGACCCAGAATCAAACTCTCTCTCAATAAGAATAAAAAAGTCTTAGTCCCTCTGTAAATGCCAATAAAGTCACCTAATTTTGTCTTAACCTATATAAATTAATGGCAGCTTTCGGATTCTATTATTTTTTCGAAATCACGTATTTCTAACGGCCTTTTATCTCCACATTTATAGCGTTTGACTCGCCGTCAAGAACTCTTCTTCCGTTAAGATGTCAATAAATCCAACAGTACTATTCAATTCATCAGCAGCTCCCTGTAGAGATACGTCTTTCAATGAATCGTTAATCTTAATTGCCTTTTTCAACTTACTTCCAGGGTTCTCGCCAACGACTAACACATCCAAATTTTTAGATACCGAGCTAACAATTTTCCCACCCAAATTCTTAACTTTAGTTTGAGCTTCAATCCTAGAAAATAACGTCAAAGCCCCTGTAAATAAAAAAGATTTTCCACTAAAAATGCCATCCGAAGATGCTTCTTCATAAACAATCTCGATTCCAGAACCCAGTAATCTATCCAACATCCCCAAGAATATAGAATCTGAAAAAAAGCGATGAATAGACGCGGCAATCTTATCCCCAATTTCATATATAGAAATTAACTCGTCCTGAGAAGACGCTCTCAACCCATCAATACTTTTAAAATGCGCCGCCAAAACGTCCGCAACATGCGTCCCGACAAAAGGTAAGCCTAACCCGAATAAAAATCGAGAAAACGAAATAGTCTTAGCCGTTTCTATAGACTGAAGAAGATTAGACACCGACTTCTCGCCCATATTATCTAATTGATACAAATCCTCGCTCGTTAAATAAAACAGGTCCGCCAACGACAAAACTAAGCCTCGTTCTACGGACTGATCTAAAAGAGCATCTCCAAATCCACGAATATCAAATGCTTGCCTAGCAACAAGATGTCTCAATCTCCCTTTCAACTGTGCCTTACACGAATAATTAACGCACCGAAACGCAACTTCTCCTTCTAAATTAACAACGTCCCCATCACAAACTGGGCAGTGGGTAGGAATAACGACATCTTTACTATTATCATTCTTAGCAATCGAGCGAATAACTTCGGGAATAACTTCCCCAGCTCGTCGAACCAAAACAGTGTCCCCTATCGACACATTTTTTTTGCGAACTTCATCAAAGTTATGTAACGTCGCGCGACTAACTACTGCTCCTGATACTTTTACTGGATCTAACTCTGCGACCGGCGTAATAACACCTGTCCGTCCAACTTGGAATACAATATCTTTAACAGTTGTCTCTACTTCTTCCGACTTATATTTATATGAGGTTGCCCACCGAGGCATTTTTGTCGTGTATCCAAGACGATCCTGAAGTGAGAACTGGTCCACCTTCGCAACGGCCCCATCAATATCAAAATCAAAAGAATCTTTCTGAGAAATAAGCTTTTCAAAGTAAGTAAAAATATCAACGACTGTTGCCGCAGATTGAATAAAAGGGATAACCTCGAAGCCCAAATCGGAAAGAGCCTTCATCGACTGAAGTTCCCCTTCAACAGATTCATTGAAACTTTGGTAAGCAAAAAAATCTAAGTTTTTACTAGCTGAAACACGAGCGTCTAATTGTCTAAGAGCCCCTGCTGCAAAGTTTCTGGGGTTCACATAATCACCCTTTACCGATTCAAATTCCGATAATTTTAAATAAACTTCCCCCCGAACCTCAATAGACACAGGCAGACTCAATGTAGATGGAATAGAACGTATTGTTTTCAAATTTTCCGTAACATCTTCCCCTTTAAACCCGTCGCCCCTAGTTCCTCCTCGTACAAAAACACCATTCTCATAAACCAAAGAAACAGCCAGTCCATCAATTTTAGGTTGCAGGGCAAAATCAACAGATTCAGCATCATCGTCAACAGATTTGTTAAGGCCCTTATAAACACGCTTAACAAAATCTTCTATATCATCTCTATTAAAGGCATTCCCTAACGAATACATTTTCCTCGAATGCAAAAACGGCTTAAACCCAGGCAATGGTTTATCCCCTACCCGATGAGTCGGAGAGTCTGGCAATACTAAAAGTGGATTCTTTTGTTCGAAGGCAAGTGCCTGTCTATACAAATCGTCATAAGCTTCATCAGAAATTGTGGGTGTATCTTTAACATAATAAGCATCTGCATGTTTATTAAGTGTGTCTACAAGAACGTTATACTCGTCTAAAGAAAAATTATCCTTTTGAACAGCCATTAAAAATTATCCTGTTAATGCTGCAAGCCATTGAGTGACCCACAAAACATAGGATGTTAAAGGAATAAAAAGCAGTTGCGCTAAAATTCCCGTTCCAACAAGTTTTCCAAATTGTAAAAAGAAAACAACTCGCTCAACATCTACCGGGTCCCGCTTGTCATGCACCGCCTGATCGGTAATTCGAGCGCCTGATGGATCTACAAACAACGTCATAAAGATAGTCGCCACTCCATTAACAATTCCAGATAGTTGAATAGCAGTAGACCGATACTCCGGCATATAAGCGCCTGCCATTAATGCACATAAAACACCTAAGGTATAAAAGGCAGTAACGATTATATTCAGCCACAAAAATGTCTTCGGGATCCCCTTTAGCGATAGCATTTTAAAAAATGAGAATTTAGGTAGTTCAAGGGCCTTAATAATTTTAACCAACGACGACGGTTTTAACGCATACCCTACTAATTTTAGCATCGATCCATGATTAGCAAATCGATAAATAGCAACTCGAAATAACTTGATAAAGGAAGGTGTTAAAATAATCCCACTCCCTGTCCCTATACAAGCAGCCAAAATAACAAACCGTAACTTCTGCTCTAAAAGTTGTACCGTTTCCATTCCTCCCAAAATCGCTGTGTCTGTCATAACACCTAAAATCGGAGCCTGTACCAAGTTAGACATTCTAGAAACCAATAATGTCGATGTAACAAACGACATTGCGATTGCAATTTGCCGAGTTCGAACGGCAGATATTCGCATCCCGTAAGCTAATGATTCTGTTAAATGGATAGTAAACGTAAAAAAACAAACAATAGTCAAAGCATCCATAATTAAGCCATTAACTGATTAACTTCATGAATGAATTTTTGCATCACAGTTAACCCCATTTCTTTAAGGTCCACATTAAACCCCTCTAAACCCATGATATTAAAATCAAGATGATCATTTAGAAAAAGACCAACATAAATCACGCTAATGTCTTCTTCTAAATAAACATTAGACATAGATAAATGAAAATCATTATAAAAAACTTGGGTATAATGTCGAAAAAATCCCTTTCCCAAATAAGTCGCAATTTGAGAAACGAGTAATCGATGAAAAAGCCTTACTTCCAAACACGTTAGGCCTTCTTGCATAACAATAAAATTAAACATTAGTTCATCTTCAACATAGGTTTTAACATCATGAAGTTCGGGTATCGACGACTTAGCGTTTTTACTAAGAGTTGTTAACCCAGAAAAACTGCAAATACATTCGCTTGAAGACTGGGTATAGGTCTTTAAAAGTTGAGGCTCAATTCGCTGGTTAAATGCCAGCTCTTTTTCTATGTAAAAGCTTTTCATTTTCAATTAAAGAGGATATCATACACGCGAAGAAATTATGAAATTAAAATTGACTCATTCTATTCTAAAGCTACTCTTAATTACTCTCATTTCTACGGTTGTTTTAAGTTGTTCAAACGCATTTGACTCGCTACAAAATAATTATGCAAATGGCAATTATTTAAACGCTGCTGACGACTTAGTTGAAGGCCTGAACGATCCCGAACTGAAGTTAAAGGTTCTCGAATTTGTTCAAACCGATGGCGAACAACTCATAGAAAAAGCACTCTTTGTTGGCACCCAGTCCTTAAAAAACGATCCATCAGAATCTACAATTTTTTATTTTGACCATTTTGTAACTGTAATCGAGTCGTTCATTCTCAATGATATTCATATACCTAACATGAAAGCGACATTGGAAACTGTCGAAAACAGCCAAAAGTTAGCAGTCGAAAACTACATAGCAATTCAATACCAATTAGGTCTCAAAAACATGGATGCGACTAAATTTCGTCTCTCAATCAAAAATTTTAAAAATATTAAAAACTATTCTGATTCTTATAAAAGAACAAATCTTTACTTTAATGAGGCTAAACAAAAAGCAAACCGAACAATTTCGCTCCTTCCCTTCAAAAACCCCAATAATGCCATCGCAGAAGCCGTAGCAAATGCAGTTTCCGACATCCTCACAGGAACCACAGAGGCCGCAAACATAGAGTTAGGCCTCCGAATCGAAGACATAAACGTTATCGAAGAATTTAACCAAGACTTATACAACAATTTAGACATGAAAAAATCAGACTACTTAACGTTCACCATAGACTCACTAAATGAAGATATTTCACATTCACACTACTACATAGAAGGGGACCTAACTGGAGAAGTTGTTAAAAATCAAGAGCGAACGCTTAGAAAAAAAGGTGTCCTTGAATACATCCCTAAAGGACAAGAAAACTGGGTTCAAGGTCATTTTTACTATGATGAAAAAGTCAGAGAATTTCATATTAAAATTTCAATTAATGCCTCAATCTACCTTACAGCTAACGACCAAAAAATTCAGTCATTTAGCTACTATTCAACAATAAAAGAAGAAAACGTTCAAAAAACAAATCCAGACCACTCCTATAAAAATGTTCAAGTTCGACTTCCTTCTGACATTTTTATGAATACATCTACCATGGATACGAGTGCAATTGTTAATAGAGCTATCAACTCAACAGCGTTGAAGTTATCTGAAGCAATTATAAATTTAATTGACAAGGATAATGACCCTTATTTATCGTATTAACAAACCGTCTCACTCATATTAAACGCTCTTACTTATTCCACTTCCACATCTCGAATAGAATTTTTCCAATTCTCAGGAGTAACGAAGATACCTTCAACTGAAACCACACCCAATTGTTCAAGCCTTCTGACCAACCCCAACGAGTCGATATAAGAAAACATTCCAAAACTAGCAACAATAATTGGTCTTTGATTTAAAGTGGAAA
>JABIQV010000166.1 GCA_018699495.1 bacterium
CCTTATTATTATCTATTTCATCATTAATTTTAATTCTAGGAATAACTTTGCCGTTAGGTCTTATTTCTGGTGCGAAAAAAGATAGTTTTTTCGATAATTTTGTCCTGATTTTTTCATTTATTGGTCTATCAATCCCGACATTCTGGCTTGGACTTATGTTGATTTTGGGATTTTCATTAAGACTAAATATTTTGCCAACATCTGGGTTTATGGACCCTCAACTTTCTGATGCTACGTTGTGGGTTCAAATCATTGATATATCGAAACACCTAGCCCTTCCTTTACTAACTATTGTTATCGGAGGTCTCGCTAGTCTTACCAGATACCATAGATTTGGAATCATTAAAATACTAAGCCAAGATTATATTCTGGCAGCAAAGGCAAGAGGAATTTCAAAAACAAAATTGCTTTTTATTCACGCATTTAAAAATGCATCTATTCCTATTATTACGATTCTTGGATTAAGTTTACCTGGTCTTATTGGAGGATCTTTCGTCATCGAATATATTTTTTCATGGCCAGGAATGGGGCAACTTGGTATCTCTTCCATTTTTTCTCGAGACTACCCCGTTATTATGGGTTCTATCGTCTTCTCATCTATTTTAATTATTCTAGGAAACTTACTTGCAGATATCGCCTACACCTACGCTGACCCTAGAATTAGCCTAAAATGAAACCATTATCCTTACTATCATTAATATTTCTAACAACCCTCGTTTTTTTTGCAATTTTCTTGCCATTCCTTTCAAATACAGACCCAAATACATTTAACCCAGATCTCATAGGAGATGCACTCGCTCCCTCTTTAACCAATTGGTTTGGAACCGATGACCTAGGACGAGATTTATTTATTCGAACATTTTCAGGCGCAAAAATTTCTATTCTGGTCGCCGTCGTTTCCGTAAGCATTTCCATAAGTATTGGACTTATATTAGGACTCATTTCAGGTTACAGTTCAAAAACCATAGACTCAATCTTAATGAGATTCGTTGATTTAATGATGGCGATTCCAACTATATTTTTAATTTTAACCATTCAAGTCATCCTCACCCCAAGTATATGGAACGTAATGATTGTTATTGGTCTTACAAGCTGGATGGGCGTGACACGAATTGTTCGTGCAGAAGTTTTAAGTATACGGGAACAACTATTTATTACCGCTGCAAAAGCTAGAGGGATTTCAAATACAAAGCTACTCTTTAAACATATTTTACCCCATACTCTACCACCAGTGATTGTGGCGGCGACACTCGGAATGGGTTCCGCAATTTTAACAGAATCCGTTTTAAGCTTTCTTGGACTAGGCGTTCAACCACCTAATGCAAGTTGGGGAAATATGTTGGATAATAGCTTAGGTTATATGAGAGACTCTCCTTGGATGGCAATCGTACCCGGTACATTTATTACGTTAACGGTACTTGCCTTAAATATTTTAGGTGATGACTGTCGTGCAAAATTTAACCCAAAAGAAACTTAACTTATGCTAAAAGTAAAAAATTTAACGACTATTTTCAAAACAGATAAAAACACGGTTACAGCTGTAGATGATATTTCTTTTGACGTTCCCGAAAACTCAACAATAGGCTTAGTAGGAGAATCTGGTTCAGGAAAAAGCGTAACGGCACTGTCAATCTTGCAACTCCTTTCCTCAAATGGAAAAACAACAAAAGGAAAGGTTCTATGGAAAGGAAAAGATTTATTGGCATCTCCCGAAAAAAGTCTTCAATCTATAAGAGGCAAAGAAATCGGTCTAATATTTCAAAATCCGTTAGCAGCACTCAACCCTGTTTTTACGATTGGGAACCAACTAACAGAAACAATACGCCTTCATAATCCAGAACTATCTAACCTAAACGCCTTAGAAAAAGCAGAAATCCTTCTCACAGAAGTTAATATTCCAGACGCAAAAAAACGATTAAACGATTACCCTCATCAATTTTCTCTCGGAATGTGTCAACGAATCATGATTGCAATAACAATCGCAATGAATCCAAAATTACTTATCGCAGATGAACCAACCGCCTCTTTAGATGTAACCATTCAAGCCCAAATTCTTCATCTTTTAAATGAACTCAAAGTAAAAAATAAAATGTCCATATTTCTCATTTCTCATGATTTAGGCGTCATTGCTCAACATTGTGACTACGTGTTGATAATGTACCTAGGAAAAATAGTCGAAAGTGGCACGCCAATAGATATTTTTAAATCGCCACAACACCCTTATACTCAAGCTCTAATAAATTCCATCCCTAATCCAGACCCATCTATAAAAAAAGAAACAACGCTATTAACTGGAGATATACCAAGCCCTCTAAATATCCCAACTGGATGCCGCTTTCATACGAGATGCCCAAAAGCATTCGATACATGCAAACTAAAAGAACCCATATTCCAAAATCATTTAGAAAGTTCTAAAACATCTAAAGTTGCCTGCCATTTATTCGAAAACAATCTAAAATAGGTCTCTTTTACAAGGTCTCTGCTGGACCTCCAGAATATTTTTCGTTATTCTCAAAATAAAATGAGCATCTTAAAAAAACGATTAGTTAGCGGGATCCAACCAACCGGTCAAATGCATCTTGGAAATTACCTAGGCGCAATACAAAACTGGGTAGACTTACAAAACAAGTATGAGTCTTTTTTAATGATCGCGGATCTGCATTCTCTAACCACTCTGTATGAAGGAACATCATCGTTAAAATCCAATAAAATGGAATTGGCCTTAGACTTACTTGCTTCAGGTATCGACCCTGAAAAATGCTGTTTTTACTTTCAATCAGACATTAAAGAGCACTCCGAATTACACCTGATTTTATCGATGTTAACCCCAATCCCCTGGCTTACACGCGTCCCAAATTACAAAGGGAAAATTGAGGAATTAAAAGAAAAAAACTTAGATACGTACGGATTTTTAGGCTATCCCGTATTAATGGCTGCCGATATATTACTTTATAAAGCGCAAACCGTTCCCGTTGGTCACGACCAAATTCCTCATCTCGAATTAACAAGAGAAATTGCTAGACGATTTAACCATCTATATGGGGATGTATTTCCTATTCCCGAAGAAATTTTAACCAAACACCCGGTTGTCATAGGAACTGACGGTAAAAAAATGTCAAAATCTTACAATAATACGATTCCAATAAATAGCTCTTCAGAAGATATAACAAAACTATCTATGAAAATGATTACGGACCCTAATCGTATCAAACGAACAGATCCTGGCAATCCCGAGATCTGCCCTGTATTTTCGTTCCAAAAAATATATAATTCGCCAGACAGAGTCCAAGAAATCGAAACCCTTTGCAAAAAAGGAGAAATTGGATGCGTTCAATGCAAAAAAGAAATGGGCTCCTTAATAGGAGATTCCCTTTCAGACTTCCGAGAAAAACGTTCCGAACTCAAGTCAAACAAAAAAAATGTTGAAGAAATATTACGAGACGGACAACTCAAAGCAAAAAAAACTGCCTCAGAAACAATGAAAGAAGTAAAAAACGCACTAAAATTATGAATATTTTTAAAGCAAAAAACAAAAAGAAATCCATCCCTAACAATTTTTCAACGTTCCACTATGACCTATTAAAAAACATACCCATTAAATCGAAATATCAATTATTTCTAGATTCAATTGGAAAAAAAAATAGAATTTTATTATTTACTCACAAACTTACGTCATGGCCCTTTTGGATAAAATCTCAATTAAACCCTTCGAGCGCTTACTACCAATCTCAATCTAATCCAACACTATTAAATAATGACTGTTTTAGAAATTGGACAAAATTAAAAACAAATACTCTTGAAAAAGCAATTTTAATCGACCCAAAAGGCCTCATTAGCTTTGGTCCATTTTTATGGTCCATTGACTTTCAAATTCTAGACAATAAAAAGAAAGCATTTCGTTCGTCTGAATGTGAATCCATTTCCCAAAAACTTAATACAGAAACAGGGTGCCTAGAAACACATTATGACGTCGAGTTTTTTACTGCCATCTGCTCCGTTTGTCCATCCACTTCAACTTCAGATATTCTTCTTAAAGTAAGCATTTTACAAAAATCCACCCACCAAAGAATTGATTCCAATTCTAAAAATGAACTCATAATCAATATTAAACCTTTCTCTCCAGAGGGCGCTGGATCTATTGATACAATCCAATATCTTTCAAGCCACGCATTAGTCATAAATAAGAATCACATCATTCAACCAAAAACGCCTCCAAAAAATGTCGTCTGTGGAAATTACGAAACATGCCAAGAATTCGAAATTTCAAAAACAATTGAAATGCTTCTATCGGCACATTGTTCATTAAAAATGTCGGGCGCATTTCTAAGCTATCCATTACATGACACTAAAAAAAATGACTTTCATTTTTCAATTACCCCCGCAGATAAAAAAAAGTTGTCTAATGACCAAAAATTAGAAACCATTGTTCCTGATTTTGAAGAAACATTAGAAAAAAACAAAGAGTATTACAGTCTAATACAACAAAAATATACTAGTTTTCAATTACCTGATATAGCAATGACTTCTTTACTCAAAAAGTCACTTTTTCATCTCTCAAACTTAGCATCTCTCAAAGAATTTGAAATGATTCAATCTATCCCAACTTCTAAGGGAATAGAAATCCCTCAACTCATAAATGCTTTAAATAATTCAGGTCAAAAAGATCTATCAAAAAAACTGGTTTTTGATTTTGTAACGTCCGTAAGCACAACTGAGAAACAAACCGAATTCAATCCAATTATGATTAAAACTATCTTAGACACCTATTATGTTTCAAATGACAAATCATTGTTAACCGACACATATACATACGTAAAAAAACAAGTCGAAAAAATTGAAACACACAGCACCTCATACACAACTATTTTAGACCCTAGTTTTGAGAAATCACTTTGGTCGCTATCAGGTCTTGAATCCTCCATAAAAATTGCATCCATATTAGAAAAACCATCGCAAAAATCGTATTTTCAAGGAATTACAACAAAGTTAGCATCCCATATTTTTGACCAATTAAAAAATTTTTCAATCCAAAAATCACACGTCGTAACACCGGTCTTATTAAATCTTTTAGACTTGGTATACCCCTTAAATCTAGTCAACGCAAATGATTCAATAATAGACACCCTTTTAACCCACCTTAAAAAGAATTTATTTTATAAAGACAAAGTATTTAACACCTCATTTCCTAACGGCTTTCCAATTCTACAAAACTTTCAACTCGCACAACTATTATTAGAACGGAAACAAAATACATGCTTTTCAATTTTACAGTGGATACAAGGAAAAACCCTCGAAACAGGTAGTTGGCCAGACACTGTTCATCCTATTTCGGAAGGTGGCAGCGCAGGAAGTGGTCATAGTTTAACGGCATCGGCCGAATATGTATCATTTATTAGAAATTGCATTTTAAACGATAAAACAAAAAAGTTAATTTTATTTCCGTTTCTTTCAGAAAAAATACTTCCTAAATTTGGGTCCCCTCTTATTCTAAAAAATGCGCCTACAAAATTTGGTCCCGTATCCATATTACTAGAAAAAGTCGGCGACCAATATAAACTAGAAATTGAATCAAACTTCCATAAACCCCCTATCTCCGTCACGATTTGTTTCCCAAAAAAAATTAAAACAATTTTGTACAAAGGAAAAGAGACGCTCAATAACTCTTCTTACTTCGACATACCACACAACCAAACATTCACATCTCTATTCTTCACACCAGACCAACAAGATGAATTAAACGAACCAGATAAATAAACAAGGGATATACACAAAACATATGAAACCATCAATTACACTTCGTCAATACGACACAATCAAACTTAAAATAGAAAAAATTGTCTACCAGGGATGGGGAATGGGTCGTCTGTCAAATTTTGTAATTTTCGTGCCAAATACATTACCCGGAGATTATGTATCAGCAAAAATTATAAAAAAAAGAAAATCTTGGGCACAGGCCGTATGTCTTGAAATTATTGAACAATCTGAATTTAGAGAGAAAGCAATCTGCGACAAATATGGTCTTTGTGGTGGTTGTCAAATCTTAGACGTCTCATATGAAAATCAAATTAAACTGAAACACAAAATTTTAGATGACTGTTTCACAACATTCCTTCCCGAAGAAAAAGGAAAAACAAAGCCATTTATTCAATCCCCTCAATCAATTTACTACCGAAATAAAATGGAATTCTCATTTGGAACATCTGATATCGACAAAAATAAAATAACTATCGGGCAAAAAAAACGAGGCGATTTTAGTACAATAATTCCTTTAAACAAATGTTATCTCATGTCAGACATTTCCAGTAAAATACTAGGCTGGACTCAATCATTTTTCACCGAAACAGACCTAACCAGTTGGTGTCCCACCACCCATAAAGGAATTCTAAGACACCTAATAATCAAGCGAACAAAAAACGATGAGCAATACCTAATAAATTTATCTGTAAATGATGACCCAACCCCACTTTATTCGCGTTACGCAAAACAACTACAAGAAACATTTAAAGAAGTCACATCCGTATATTTAAGTTCAAACAAAGAGATATCTGACACCGCCTTTTCAAAATCGATCACCCATTTATCCGGAAACCCATTTTTAGAAGAATCTCTTGGACCATTAACCGTGCGGTTATCGCCACTCTCTTTCTTCCAAACAAACGCACTGCTCTTTGAAGCGCTATACACAGCTGTCTCCAATCAAGTCCCTCTTTCCAAAAACGATACCGTTATGGATTTATATTGTGGGACAGGAACTATCGGTCTATTTTTAGCCTCAAAAGTTAAGAAAGTAATTGGAATAGAAGAAAATCCAGCTGCAATAGAAGACGCAAAAATAAATGCTTCCCAAAATAATATTTCAAATATCGAATTCATGTGCGGACGAGTTAAAAATATTCTAAAATTCAACACGTTTTCTCCAGACGTGATTGTTGTTGACCCTCCACGTTCCGGCATGGTTCCTAAAGCTCTAAAAAGAATTGGAGAAATCGAATGTCCTTATATTATTTATGTGTCTTGTAACCCTGTTACAATGGCTAGAGACATCAATGATCTAAAGGCTCATAACTATGTTTTACAATCGCTCCAACCTGTCGACATGTTTCCTAACACGTTCCATATGGAAACGATAAGCTTACTAAAGCGTATGAATTGAACCATTTTACTATCTTAATATAATTAATTTCCTTTTATCAAATAAAGTTCATCATCAAAAAAAAATGATAAAGATAACGCCTAACGGGTCTATTTATACCCTTTCCCACAGACCCGTTACAAATACCGCGTGTGTTCATTAGCTCATACATACCTTGTTGAAATAGAAAACCAAAACCCAAACTCCCTTTATACATATCCTATTTTAAATCAAATCACCAAATTAAATGAAGCTAGACCCCGTATATTTTTCTTGATACACTTTTTTTTTCACGTCTCAAAAATATAAATATAAATATCCTCGGAAGGACACCAAAATAATGTCAGATACAGTTGCCAAAAATACAAATTTTTTTAAGCCAGGTTTTATAAATCGAATATTAAGCCCAGCGTCGATATTCTTCGTAGTAAGTCTTTTATTGTCTTTCTACGTCGGTAAACACATTCCGCCTACTTGGTCCGTTTCGAAAACAAGCATTGATATGCATATAGACGCAAGTACCAACGATTATTGGTATACGTATAAAGGTAAAAAGAAAACAGTAAGTACACCTGTTTCTATTTCTGATTCGTCACTCAACCCAGCCTCAATCGAGCAAGTAAATGAAGCTGGTGGAACCCCAATACAGTCTCAAATAGTTTATGAATTAAAAATAATTAATGGAGTGGAAACAACACTTTATTACACACTTAAGTCTCAACGACATTGGGGATATTTTTCCTTTTTACCTGCGATTGTTGCTATAGTTTTATGCTGGCTAACACGAGCTCCATTTGCCGCCTTAGTTGGGGGAATATTTTCTGGGGCATTGTTACTTGGACTTTACGATGTAACAGAAGCCGTATTTGTACCAAGTTTTGCATCAAAAGGTGCCGCAGGAATTTTACTTTTATATCTCTTTTTATTAGGAGGGTTAATGGGAATTTGGTCCAAAACTGGAGCAGCTCAAGCATTTGCAGATTACATGACATTAAATTTTGTAAAAGGTCCTAAATCGGCACGACTCGTAGCATGGCTTCTTGGCGTCATTTTCTTTCAAGGAGGTACGGTGAGTACAGTGCTTGTTGGAACAACTGTAAAACCCTTAGCCGATAAAGAACGAATCAGTCACGAAGAACTTGCATACATCGTTGACTCTACAGCGTCTCCTATTGCTTCTGTAATTGCATTCAATGCATGGCCAGGCTACATTCAATCATTTATCTACGTAGCAGGAATTTCATGGTTAGCCACAGAGCAAGCGAGACTTGCTTTCTTTTTTGGAAGCGTTAAATATTCATTTTATAGTGCAATCGCCGTTCTTTTTACATTTTTACTATGTATCGACAAAGCGCCATTTATTGGTAAGAGAATGAAAAAAGCGATAAAGAGATCAAGAGAAACAGGCGCTCTAGATGCACCGGGTGCAGAACCCCTTAGTTCAAAAGAATTAAGTCAAGCAAGTTTGCCAAAAGGGTACACATCTCATGTAGCAGAATTTTTTGTCCCATTAATCGTTTTAATTGGAACATCACTCATCACTTATTTTATTGGAGGGTCTCCTCAGGTCAGACTAGCTTTCTCTCTTGCATTACTTGTAGCTATCGCATCTGCATTATTTAGAGGAATGAAACTTTCCGATTTAATGATAGGAATTGAAGATGGACTAAAAGGAGTGGTAGTCGGTGCAGCTGTCTTACTTTTAGCAATAACGATTGGAAACTTAAGCAAAGATGCAGGTGGTGGAATATTTTTAGTAGACCTACTAGGGGCAAAAATTCCTTTTTGGTTATTACCAGTAGCACTTCAGATATTAACAATGTTTATCGCATTTGCCACTGGAACAAGTTGGGGAACGTATGCGGTAGCCTTTCCATTAGCAATGCCATTAGCCTTCGCAGTTGCTTCAACACAAGGCGTTGAAAACTTAGTATTTTATATTTCGATATGTTTTGCAGCTGTTCTTAATGGAAGTGTATATGGTGACCAATGTTCCCCTATCTCAGACACAACCATATTAAGTTCTCTAACTTGCGGATGTGATTTGATGGACCATGTTAAAACACAAATTGTCCCGGCTTCATTTGCAGCAGGAATTGCTGGAATTGGGTGGACGGGCATGGTTCTTTTGTTTGCATAGAAAAAAGCTGAACGTACAATACAAAACCTGAATTTTTGAGCATGACAATTCTGAAATTGTTGTGCTCAAAAAAAAAAAAATTAAACCCAAAGCTACGATTTCAACCATAATAAAAAACGTGAAAAATCTCAAAAACTAAATAAACATAAAATAAACAGCCCCTATTCCCAACTAGGAATTAAGTTTATTCACTATCTACCTAAGAAAATACCGTTTGACTTTTAATCCATATTTTGATAAAATATAGGTCGCCTCTTATGATATTCATAAATCGAATTAAATAAAATGGATATCAAAAACAGCCAATTCATAAGTACATGAATTTTTTCCAAAAATAACTAACTAATATAGTTTAATAAATTTATCCAACCAAGGAGTTACACGATGGATAGTAAAATTTCAAAAACGAGCGAAGAAAAAAAAGCGATCGAAGAAAATGACGATAGATTAGATATTGTCGAACTACAAAAAAGCCAAATATTAAAACTACACATTTTAGCTGAAAAACTAAAAGTAGAAAATTACAAACAATTACAAAAACCCCAATTAATTTTCAAAATCCTTCAAGCAAAAACAGAACAAAATGGTCTAATTTTCGCAAGAGGGATTCTAGAAATTTTACCAGACGGTTACGGTTTTCTAAGAACATATAATTACCTACCTAGTACAGAAGACATTTATGTTTCTCAAACACAAATAAGACGATTTGGACTTTTAACAGGAGATACAATATCAGGCCAAGTCAGACCTCCAAAAGACGGAGAACGATACTTTTCACTTCTCAGAGTAGAAGCGATTAACGGTGAAGACCCTGAACAAATTAAAGATAGAACCGTATTCACAAACCTTGTGCCAATATATCCTGATGAACAATTAAAACTTGAAATCGGCCCTAAAGAAATTGGTGCCAGAATCATGGACATGTTAATGCCTATAGGAAAAGGTCAACGTTCTTTGATTGTATCTCCTCCAAAAGCTGGAAAAACGACAATGTTAAAAGACATAGCTAACAGTATCAGTAAAAACAACCCTGAAGTAGTTATCAAGGTACTTCTAATTGACGAACGTCCTGAAGAAGTCACAGATATGGCACGATCCATTAATGGGGAAGTTATCTTCTCAACATTTGATGAACCTCCTGAACAACATGTTCGGGTGTCAGAATTAGTTCTAGAAAGTGCTCGCCGATTGGTAGAATGCGGAAAAGACGTAGTAATCCTTTTAGATAGTATTACTAGACTTGCACGAGCGTATAACTTAGTTGTCCCACCTTCTGGAAGAACTCTTTCAGGGGGTCTTGACCCAAGTTCTCTTCACAAACCAAAGCGTTTCTTTGGTGGTGCTAGAAACATTGAAGGTGGCGGAAGTTTAACTATCATTGCAACGGCTCTTGTCGACACTGGTTCAAGAATGGACGATATTATCTATGAAGAATTTAAAGGCACAGGGAACATGGAATTGCACCTTGATAGAAAGCTTGCAAACAGACGTATCTATCCAGCAATTGATATCATTAATTCTGGAACTAGAAAAGAAGAACTCCTCCTGAGTGCAGACACACTTAAAAAAGCATATCTTTTAAGAAAAAACATTGATTCAGATAGTTCAACTGAAGAACTTATAAAACTTCTTAAGCATAGTAAATCTAACGAAGAATTTTTAAACTCTCCAATTTTCGGATAAATTCAATCCCGAAAACGTCTATTTTTTTAATTAGTCGTTTTCGGGTTTTTAACAATGACCAAGTACCCAATCAGATATATATTTAATTGTCACCCTCATTTAAATCATTAAACCTTGTCTTAGAAAGAAATAGCATTTCCAAATTTCCGATTCCACGTTCATGGATCCATCTCTTATTTCACGTCAATGAATATCAATCATTTTTACCGTGTGCATCGACTGACTTCCTAATTTCTAATCAATATTACTAATATAAGGTTCGTTTTTGTCATGTAATTTTTAATTTTGAGATATCACCATATGATAAAACAATTAATATCCACTGTAATGCCATCCATCTGAGTACTATTCAATTTTTAAGTCCCGAATATAAGCTTTGGTTGACTCCAACATCGATAATTAAAACTGAGCGAGAAGGGATTGGAGCACAATCACCACAAAAAAAGAGCCTCTTTCACTATTAATATTTAGCCTTGTAATAACAGCTTAGTATTGAGGACATGTTAACATCACTCGTTTCTGTATCCCAATTTCATGCCGTGTAGGATTGAAAACTGGAGGAACACCACCGTATATTGATACGGATTTATTTCATTCTGAGAACCAATACTGTCTACAGAAAATAAATTTCATGGAAGACGCGCCAGAGATTTCATGTTACTTTCTCCGGTATACATGCTCATTCCTTTACCGGTTGGATACCATAAGTATATTAAAGCAACGATATAATCTATTTTTGTGATTGAACATTAATGAAAACCATATAAATCAGTACCTATTGTCGAATATTAGAAAAAACGGAAAAATAATCGACGCCTTTAAGCTTACTTTAGTTGACTTCCGATTCGGAAACGCGTATTAAATTTATCTCAATTCGTCGATTCTTTTGACGTCCCGCAGACGTATCGTTCACAGCTATAGGACGATACTCACCGTAACCAATAGCAGACAACTGATCAGCCGGGTAATCCATATTTTTCATAAAAAATTTCACCACAGAATAAGCTCGAAAAAAAGATAACACCCAGTTAGATTCGAATTCTTCCGTATGAATAGGTACATTATCCGTATGTCCTTCAATAATAAGAGGATTCCGAACATGTCCTAAAACCTTACCCAAGCCTCTCATCACTTTATAGCCATGAGGTGTTAACGTGGCAGCCCCACTTTCAAACAATACGGGAGAATTGAGTAACAGTTTAATTTTTTGTTCATCAACTAAAACTTGAACCTCATCTTCCAATTCTTCTTCTTTGATATACCCAGCAATTTTACTAATAAATAAAGATTCAGATGTAAGATGTTCTTGCTGCTCGATATCTTTGGCCCCAAATTTCAGACGCATCTGAACAAAAAAAGTATCGTCCGTTTTTTCGTTATAAACCAAAACGAATAACATAATAAAAAGACACATCATAAAAGTGATCATGTCACCATATACGGTCCCTACCTCACTCCCATTATCCTCTTCTTCTGCATCTACACTTTTTAGGACGCCCATTTATTTACCTTTTTTTCCCTTTTTATCAGTTTTAGCTTTAGTCTCCAAAAATGCCAGCAAATATTTCTCCACTTTAAGTGGAATCTCCTTATCCAATATAGAAAGAAGTCCCTGAACAATAATTTCCTTAGTCACCAACTCTCTTGCACTTTTCCCTTTAAGCTTATTAGCAGTAGGAATAAATATGACTGTCGACAAAATAAGCCCATAAAGGGTCGTTAATAAGGCAAGCGACATCCCAGAAACAATGGTATCAATATCGGTTACATTTTGAAGCACTTGAGTAACCCCAATAACCGTTCCCACCATCCCGAACATAGGTGCAAACGTCCCCATTGTCCTTACTTTACTAATTACAGAATCATGTCTTCTTTTAGTCTCATTGATATCTGTTTCTAACGCCTTTGCAATAAATTCTCTATCAAGCCCTGCTCCAACTAAACCTAATCCATGCTCTAAAAACCCGTCCCCAACACCTTCTCCCTCTTTAACCAAAGACTGTTTACTTTGAGTTTGAGACAATTCGGAAATTTTAACTAATAATTCCACAGCGACTCTAGGGTCCAGTTTTTTAGGCTTAAAAACTAGCTGTTTAAAAACAATTAAAATAGCCTTAAATTCCTTCCAAGACGTACTAAGCAACGTCGCTGATACTGTTCCTCCAAAAACTAAAATAAAGGAATTTATATCAACATACACACCAAACGATTCCCTCAATGTTGGAACGCCATAATAAAAAGCTGCATAGGTGAGAACTAACCCAAGAATTCCATTAATATCCATTTACTTTGTTCCTTTTTTTAAAAATTTTATCATACTAATTACCAATTTTTTCACGCAACTTAACAAGGCCTTCGCTTTCTAAGCGAAGAACTATATCAATAATATAAGCTTGTGCTTTATCAATATCCTTCTTAGTAGATGTTCGTGCTTTTAATTTTAAATACTGCTCAACCATATCTTTAGCACTTGGATTCAAATTCGAATATATTTTTTGATGAACGTCTTTACTTACTCCAATTAATGCTTTAGATAACATTTCTAAATTCGCATCAGAAAAAACCGTTTTTAACTCATCGTCCGATAAAAATTTAAGGTCATCAAAAATGACAACATTAGACCTAAACTTTTTATATCCTTTGGGATCAGATTTACCCAATACATCTAAAATTTGTTTCTTCACTTCACTAGGAATAAAATCAAACACATCTTTAAATATAGACTTCCCACCAGTCAAACACTCTAAAGAATCCTTTATTTTAGATTCAATTTTGTCTAATACAGCCCGTTTAAGCAATTGAGCATCAATAATCATTGTCCCAATTTTTGCCTGATCATTTAAATCATATTCCGTTAACAATCTGGAACCCAAATGAGCTTCAAGAAAGGATACGACAACAGCGACTTGCTCTATAGGTGTTTCATCTTTCTGTAAAACAAATATTAGTTTCTCAATGTTATCATCCTGAACAAAGTCGAAATATTGCTTAACAGGCGCAGTTTGTGTCAACTTCATTCGCCCTCCGCCACTACCTCCTCCTTTTGGAAGCTCAATATTGGGATTCACACTGATATTAGGACTATTTCCATCATTTTTACCGCTACCTTCAGCGGACGACGCTGCAGCTTTAGAGGCAAAAAAGCCATACAAACCAATACCCACAAGTAAAAGTAATACCGTAATCATATCCAAAACATTAGATATCCCAAATAAATTTTCGTTCTCCCCCGCTATAATAATATTTTGAGTTGGAGGAGATGCAGATCCCTCTAGGAACTTCTTTCGTTCAGAATTAACTTTATCGCCACGTTTTGGATTCAATTCTAAAACATTTCCAAGGAGCTGCTTAACTTTAGTAATCTTAGAATTTGGAAATTTCTTATCCACAATCAAATCAACTGTAATTTTATTAATTTTAGGAGGCGTTCGTTCAATTCGAGAATTATACGGCAACTGCTGAAGTGTATCAGGAGAAAGGTTCTTAATTACAGGATAACCAGGGAGAATTAATATTTTTTCTTTTGTTGTCTCAACAGCCGTGGACTTTTCAACCTTAATCTTTGACTGCTCTGTATATTTAATACTCCATGAATCTTTAGCTAATTCTACCTTTGTTCGAACAAATATTCGTCCTTTTCCATACACACCATCAATGGCTTTTTGAGCCTTTTCAGTCATGCTATTTTCAAGTTCAATTTTTTCTATATACCCAGCAAATATTGATGGTGAGAAAAACAATAAAGCTAGTACAACAATTAACTTTTTCATAGATTTTTATCCTTTCCTATTCAACGAACATCTCGAATCCTAGTCCGAGAAGTCAATACTAAAAACATCAAGTCAAACAAAATACACCGAGACCTGCCACCGCATATCAATCAACCAAACTTATCGCCCTACTTTTTCTCCTCTTTCTTAGTCCCTTTATTCAACTCAGATTTAGGCACTTTTACAGCAAACTTCCCATTTTCCAGCTCTTCAACTATCGCTGAAAATCCTTGAGCTTTTAACTCTTGAGCATAACTATAAGCTTGGTCACGTTTTGCTGCGACTCTCATTAACTGAGTTTCAACATCAACTGTCTCTTCATCCTGCTTCTCGGAAGCTTTTCGTTCGGCCAATCGACGCTTATTATCTTCATTTTCTTCTTTTAACAACTTTTTTGTTTTATCAATAAGGTCGTCTAACTCTTCATTGTCTGGCACAAGAAACAAAGACGTTTCCCAAGCACCAATGGCCTTCTTTTTCTGACCACTCATATAATAACTCGACCCTAAACGATCATAAATTTCCTGATTTTTCCGGTCCAAATATGTCAAAATTTCAAGATCGTCAATTGAACTTAGATAATTTCCTCCATAAAACGAAATAGATGAACGATTCCAATACTTTGACTCCATATTCTCGACTTTATAAGACCCAACTTTAAGATCAAATCCATATTCTAAAAACTTCTTAGCCTTAAAAAATCGTCGATGCAGATAAATGCTATGAATAAGCATATCTCTAGCAATCTTTTTTTCGCCATCAATATATAATTGTTGAGCTTCACGATAAATACCAGACAATCTAACCTTCAAGGATTTTGAAACATCGCCATCCGTCTTAAAAAGTTCAGAATTCTCCTTATCTTCAACTTCAACTTTATGAAATAGCTCTAATTGCGCAATTTGAATATTTTGTTTGGCACTAATCGCATCCTCTGGTAATTTTTGTAAAACATCTAGCTGCTTTGCAAAATTCTTTTCTCTAACAGCTCGATTATAGAGATCGTTTAATTCACCAATTTCATCATCGGTTAAATCCTTCTTCTCAACAGCAGCGGCTTCACCATCGCCTTCATCAAAAAAAGCATCTCCTTCATTGTCCTGATTCTGAGACAACAAAACAGATCCTACCGACCCTGTATATGTTTCCACCATAGATAATCCGAAACCATCATTATCAACCGTCTTTTCAAACGATAAAACTGGACCAACTAATGCAACCATGAAACTAAAAATTATGAAAACCTTCATTTATTTCTCCTATTCAAACCTTATATTCACTCTGGAGTGTATAATTCTTTCCCAACAATTAGAAATCTGAAACACCATAATAAATGGCATCTATGGTTTGTTCAATATCGGCAACCGAATGAGCCGCCGACATAAATCCTGATTCAAAAGGAGACGGCGCCAAATAAACCCCTTTTTCAAGCACACGTCGATAAAACTTTTTAAAGTCAATTGACTGAGCTTTTTTAACATCCGACAAGTTTTCTATCGCCCTATCAGTAAAAAACAAAGAGAACATTGTACCCACAGAATGTGTCTTAAATGGTAAATTGGTTTTTTCAATAACCTTTCGAAGGCCGTTTAATAATAATTTGGTTTTTTCCTCTATAGATTCAAAAATATGGGTTTCATTCTTAAGTTTCTCAAGCGTTGCTATCCCAGCTGCCATAGTGACTGGATTTCCAGATAATGTTCCTGCCTGATAAACACCTCCTTCAGGAGAAACGCATGCCATAATTTCTTTTGAGGCACCATAAGCGCCACACGGAAGACCCCCTCCAATTACTTTCCCTAAAATAGTAATATCAGGTTTTATTCCATATACGTGCTGGGCACCTTGAATCCCTGCCCTAAAACCCGTCATTACCTCATCAAAAATTAAACACGCACCATATCTCGTCGTTAACGATCTAAGCGTCTCCAAAAACCCATCTTTAGGCAAAACGACGCCCATGTTTCCCGCAACAGGCTCAACAATAATACCCGCAATTTTATCACCATAACGTCTAAACAAATCTTCAACTTGTTCGCCGTTATTATATTCGGCAAGCAATGTATGACTTACTTCTTCTTTTAAAACGCCTAAACTATCTGGCTGACCATGCGTCAGTGCTCCCGAACCCGCAGACACTAACAGACTACTTACATGCCCATGGTAGCACCCTTCAAACTTCACAATATACGGCTTCCCCGTATATCCACGAGCCAACCTTATTGCAGACATTGCGGCCTCTGTACCAGAATTAACAAATCGAATTTTTTCAATACTTGGGAAAAACTCGATTACAAGGTTAGCTAATCTTGTCTCTAATACCGTAGGCGCTCCAAAAGATGTACCGTCGGCAATAGTGGATTGAATAAAGGATAAAATTTCTGGATGCGCATGCCCAAAAATAAGAGGTCCCCATGATAAAACATAATCAATATAGGACTGCCCATTTTCTCCTATAAATCGAGACCCATTGCCTTTTTTTACAAAAACAGGATCTCCCTCAACAGACGAAAACGAGCGGACAGGACTATTCACTCCACCAACTAAAACTTTCTTAGCGGCATCAAAAAAACTGGAATTTTGCGTCAACAATAAAATCTCCAAAAACTAAAATTAACAATACTACGAGGATAAAAACTTATCTTTAAGCGTACCATACGAGGAAATAGGTTTCAATTTACTTAACTATATCCAGTCCAAATAGAAACGCCCGTTTGTCAATTTGAACTACCTAATAATCAGAATCACAAACAACATCACACGCTGCATATGAAATAATTAACGAACACCCGGCTCTCTTTAAACAAAGCATGGCTTCTCTCATAGCCAATGTCTCATCTAACATCTCTGCTTCACTGGCCGCTTTTATCATCGAATATTCACCAGAAACATGGTACCCCACCACCGGCAAAACGCCTTCTTCAGATAAAGTTTTAATAATATCCATATACCACAACGCTGGCTTCACAATTACAAAATCGGCTCCTTCTTCAAAATCCAAAGCTGCCTCAGTCAATCCTTCTTTAAATTGTGTAGGGGCAATTTGATACCCTTTTCTATCTCCTTTAAAAGAATGGCTAACACCCGACGCTTCACGAAAAGGCCCATAAAGGGAAGATGCAAATTTAGAAGAATAAGCCATAATTGAAACAGAAGAATGACCGTCAGAATCAAGTGCCCGTCTCAACGATTGAACAGTCCCATCCATCATTCCCGAAGGAGCAACACAATCAACGCCTGCCACAGCATATGAACACGCTATTTTATTCATTATCAAAAGAGTTTCATCATTATCAAGTTTATTATTTTTAAGAACACCACAATGCCCATGAGAGGTATAAGAACAAAGACACAGATCTGCTATGACATACAACTCAGGATACTTACTTTTAATTTTTTTAATCACCGTCTGAACAATTCCATTTGATACGTACGATTGTGATGCCACTAAATCCTTTAATTCTGGAATTCCAAACAAAATAATTGATAAAATACCCTTAGAAACGGCTCTATCACACTCATCCAAAACCGATTTTACGGAATGTTGAAAAACACCCGGCAACCCCTTAATAGACTCCTTTTTACCTTCTTTTAAACGTTCACTGACAAACAATGGGTATATAAAATCACTTCGATGCAATTTATGTTCGGATAACATTTTTCTTAAATTAGGAGATTGTCTATATCTATGCATTCGAGAAAAAGAATTTAACGTCATTTTATACCTCTTTATTCTTTACATTTAATAGTGTTTTAAAAACACCAATTACACATGGTGTGTCTGCAACATATATTTTATTTTTTAGATCTCTTTTCATCAACCCTTTATACGTTGTCTGTCCAATAGCAATAATGACACTTGTATCAACAATCTTCATATTAGCCAAAACAAAATCAGCTTGTGCTGGACTTGTAAAAATCAATATATCCGTATCATTAAAAGTTACGGGGTATGACGGCAATGCATAGACAGGTTTATAAATCGGACAAAGGCTCATCTCAACCCCTAAATCAATAAAACTAGTTTTTATCGACAAATCAGAAACTTCAGAACATGGAAAAAAAACAGTTCCTTTGTAATCTTCAGGGTACTCTAAAACAACACCTTCTATGCTTGGTACCGTCGGTTCGAAATCAGGACAAAGACCATATCTAGATAAATATTGAGTCGTCGATGGTCCTACTGAAATAATCTTTTTTCCTGCAAGAACTCGCACATCTAATTTGTTTTTTGATAACAAATCGATAAAATAACGAACAGCCGTCTGACTAGTAAATAAAATTACTGAACTTTTAAACAAACAATCAAGTTGGGAGTTACTCACATCCAACGAATCAAAGCTAGTGACAGGAAAAAGAACGACATCAACACCTGCCAAACTCAAAAATTCTTTCCATCCCTGGCTTTTATCTTTATCTCGAAAAAGAATAACTCTTGTCCCGAATAATTCCTGATCTTTACGATAAAATAACGAAGCAACCACCTCTCCCACAATAAAAATAGCAGGCGGTTTAATCCCTTCTCTTTTTTGTTCGGCAACTATCGTACTTAACGTACCCACCACAATTTTTTGCGACGATACCGTTCCATGATAAATTAATGCACAAGGCGTCTTATCTCCCCATTTTTTTTCAACTAAAAGTCTCTCTACCAAAATATTCAAAGTGGTCACAGCCATAAAAAATACTAAGGTATCAGAATCCGGAATAACAATATCCCATGGATTTTTAACATTTTCATCCTTAAATCGCCCCGTTATCGCAGTTAACGAACGTGCGATATCTCTATGAGTTAAAGATAACCCTAATGACGAAGAAATACCGGTTAACGAAGAAATACCAGGAACAACAACGACATTCCAATTTTTAGATCGAATATAATCAAGTTCTTCTCCCCCTCGTCCAAAAATCATTGGATCGCCACCTTTTAGCCGAACTATCAACCGACTATCCGAATAATAATGAGCAATTAATTCGTGAATCTCATTTTGCTTTTTTGAGTGAGCGCCTTTTCGTTTACCCACATCTATCAATATACAATCAGACGTAGCCCATGAAAGAAGAGTAGGATGAACTAACGCATCATAAAGAATGATATCTGCTATTTCCAAGTACATTTTTCCCTTAACAGATAACAAATCAGGATCCCCTGGTCCAGCACCTACCAATACAATTAATGGTTCATCTCTAAATTGTCGATGTTTATCAAGCATGTTAACTAGATAACCTCTTCAAAGACTCACCAAACAATTGAATTGACTTCACATGAGAATCTACCAAAAACAGTTCTTTACCCTTATGAATTTGAGATATAGATCCACCTGTCTTAAAAAACCATTTTACTTCAAATTCATTTCCCCTCAATTCAGATGTTATACCTAACGGAATATTACAATCAAACTCAATTGCTTTTAAAAGTTCATATTCCATTTTCGATATTTTTAGTTGATTAGAGTCGGAAACAGAACGACATATTTTCACCATCTCATTTTTGCCAGTGACTGTCTCCAAACATATAACACCCTGCCCTGGAGCCGGATAACAAAAACTTGGATCTAATACTTCATAAAATTGAGGTTTTTTATTCAAACGAATCAATCCCGCATAAGACAACATAACCCCATCAACAGTCTTCCCAACCAAATTTAATCGAGTGTCTACATTCCCTCTAATTGGCACACACGACCAATTAGGCAATGTCATCTCTAACCAGGCTTGCCGTCTAGCACTCCCTGTTCCAATAACAGGGTTCTTTAATTCTTCTAACGGTTTAGAATAAACAAGCACATCACTCTGTGTTTCAGGAGTAAAAAACCCCTCTAAACAACAGCCTTCGGCTAATCGAGATGTAACATCTTTAAAGCTATGCACAGCGATATCAATTTTATCATCCAAAAGAGCATGTTCGAGTTCCTTAATAAAAACGCCTTTTCCGCCTAAGTCCTTCAAATCTGTCGATTTATCGCGATCTCCCTGCGTCATTATTGAAACGATTTGAACATCTATCGACGGATATTTAGAAAGAATATTAGCTTTCACCATCTGCGTTTGGACTTGCGCCAAAGCAGAGCCTCTCGTTCCAAGACGCAGTAACTTAGGTACTACAAATTCCAAAGATTCAAGCATGCGAATAAGTTTGCCACTCTTCAAACTTAATAAGATCATAGTCAACTATATTCATAGCTTTCTCTTCGTCTTCTTGTCGTTTATCTATTGTTTTAACAGCATACTCTTTTAATTGACTTAATGTATTCACCGTCACAAAAGACGAGACGTCTGGTTGTACATTTCTAGGCATTCCAAGATCAACTATAGATTTTGTTTTACTATGAGAACTTAAATTTTTTGAATGCAAAATATACTCTTTAGCCCCAGTTGCCGCAATAATTAAATGAAAGTCCCCAGCTCTCTTATCAAGCGCTTGGAATGGAAACGTTTTCAAGTCATACTTTGTGCAAAGTCTATCCAGCTTGTCTTCAGTTCGATTGATAATGGTAATATTTTTATGGCCCAACGCAACAAGTTTTTTAATGGCCCTTAACCCCATAGTCCCCGCACCGATAACTAAAACGCTCATGTTTAAATAATCAGAAAACTGAGCTCTAATAGCATCTATACCTATAGATGTTACAGAGGAAGCTCCTATACTTATTGAGGTACGAGACCTAACTTTCTTTCCAACAGAAATCCCCATTTGAAAAACTTTATTTAAATATTTTTTTGTCGTTTCTTCGGTTTTTGCAACGGCATACGCATTCTTAATCTGACCTAAAATTTCGTTTTCCCCAAACACCATAGATTGCATGCCACATGACACCTCAAACAAATGTCGAATAACAGACTGGCCTGTTTTAAAAAGAAATATCTGAGAAAGTTTTTCTTCATCAATCAATTGAAATTGACTAATAATCGTCAAAAGCGCCTGTTTAGCACTGTTTAAATCGTCAGCTTCGAAATACAATTCTACACGATTGCAAGTAGACAATAAAACACATTCATTAATCAATGAAGATTTTTTAACCTGCTTCAAAAAAGAAGGAATATCTTGAGATCTAAAACAAACTGATTCTAAATTTTCCCAAGATACCTGCTGAAAACTTGCTTCAAAAAGACCGATTGAATCCATATCTATTAGCCATTTAATTCCTTATCAAATTCTGTATCTTTATTAGATTCAGAAATCAATTTCAGCATTTCTTCCACGGCAATTTTTAATTGATAATCTGTCCCAATTGAATATTTATAATCTGGTTCTTCCATCATTTTAATATTGTCGGTCGGAATCTTAGCATCGATATCTACCTGAATTCCTTTTTTTGTAATATCAACCATATCAGGGGTATAGTAGCGAGCAATAGTTATTAAAACAGCGGAGTCATCTGGCAAAGGAAATATTTTTTGAACCGACGCTTTTCCAAACGTATCTCTCCCAACAATTAATCCACGTTCATTATCCTTAATCGCTCCAGCAAAGATTTCAGAGGCTGATGCAGACCCCTGATTAACCAAAACAACCAATGGTCCTTTTGGATATATCGCACGACCTCTTACTGATTCCGAATTCTTTTCCCCATTTCTACCGATCGTATGAACGACATCGCCTTCATCTAAAAACATAGACGAAATAGAAATCGCATTTCCTAATAACCCACCACCATTATATCTTAAATCAACAATAACCCCTTTAGCCCCTTTGTTTAGAAGTTCTTTTAACCCGTCTGCTAATTCCGAATCAGCTCTTTTACTTTCAAAAGTAGCAAGTCTCAAATACCCAATCTTTTCGGGAACAGATAATTCCCCTAATTGTTCTGGTAAAACTTCAAACTTATCAACGGATTTTAAAGGAATCTTATCTCGTATAATATCCACATCGAACGGCTCTTTAGTCCCTTCTCTTAAGATTCCTAAAACAACTTTACTGTTCTTAGGGCCCCTGATTTTAGTGACCGCTTCATTCAGGCTCATCCCCTTGGTTGAGTCTCCATCTATGCTTACAATCTTATCTAGAGATTTTAAACCAGCTTTATATGCAGGAGTCCCTTCAATAGGCGCTATAACAGTTAGTAGTTTATCTTTCATACCAATATGAATACCAATTCCAAAAAATTCGCCACTCATACGAACTTTCATTTCAGCATGACTTTTTGGCTCTAAAAATCGCGTATAGGGATCATCTAACTCAGCCAAATATCCCTTAATAGCTCCATATTCCAAATTTCGCCGATCTATATCTTTATCAACATACTCAGATGTCACCCAAAACTTAACAACATTTAGTAGGCTAAAGTCATTTTTATAAAACCCATCAGACTCAGATTTTCCAATTAAATTTGAACAAAACGCAAACACAACTAAGGTAACTAAACCAATTGTAATTATTTTAAACGGACTTTTTTTCATGTATTGCCTCTACTCTTTTTCATAATTCTTTAAACGATATCCAATTTAATGACTAATATAACCAATTTATTTTACTCCAACCACACAATATTGTCTAAACACAAATTAATAACTTATGCTAAATAAACGATCCTCATACTAAAACGTCCATATTTATGAAATATCGACGAAAATAAAAGAAAGCATTCCTTAAAAAGGATATCTTCCCTATCAAAACCTTTCACCCACTAAAAAAATATTGGAAAGAAATACACCCAAAGGGAGATTTGTTCAAAAGGTTTTAGCACGAACGTTCTATTTTACATCCCAGATAAATAACTAAGCTTGACCAAGAAAGTATCGCCGTTCAAAAGGGAATCTTTTAACCCCATATTCCCTCTTGTTATTCGAGAGTCAATGGGCTTTAATGTTTTCATGAAATACTCTCTTAAAAAATCAACTCATTTCAAAAAAAACCCTGGCCCTTTAGTCCTAATAATTTTAGACGGAGTAGGCATCGGGAAAAAAGACAACTCCAATGCCGTACACATAGCACATACGCCATGCTTAGATTTGCTTATGTCGTCTCATTTATACACAGAACTAAAAGCACATGGAACGGCTGTTGGAATGCCATCTGACGAAGACATGGGTAACAGTGAAGTTGGGCATAACACGTTGGGATCTGGACGTGCACTTCCTCAAGGTGCGACGTTAGTGAACACTTCCATTAAAACAAAAAAGATATACAATTCTCCAACATGGAATTCATCTATGAACCATTGCCTTAACTACAATTCAACCCTCCATTTCATCGGTCTTTTATCGGACGGAAACGTACATTCACACATAAATCATTTAATTGATATGTTGGATAAATCAGCGAAAGAAAAGGTTAAAAAAGTAAGAATTCATTGCCTGTTAGACGGAAGAGATGTCGACGAACGCTCTGCATTAAGTTACGTAGCCCAATTAGAAAATAAGTTATCGACAATCAATAATACCGAAGGCTTTGATTACGCTATTGCTTCGGGTGGTGGTCGAATGCTTATAACAATGGATAGATATAATGCTGACTGGAAAATGGTTGAAAAAGGCTGGGAAACCCATGTCTTAGGAAATGCTCGTCACTTTAGTTCTGCAAAACAAGCTATCCAAACAATGTATACAGAAAATAATAAGATTACCGACCAATACTTACCTCCTTTCGTAATTTCTGACGATGCGTCTACCCCTATAGGTAAAATCAAGAAAAATGACTCTATTATATTCTTCAATTTCCGAGGTGATAGAGCAATAGAGATGTCTATGGCTTTCGAATCTCAAAATTTTGATAAATTCAACCGTGCCCCAATTCCAAATATCAACTTTTCAGGAATGCTCTCCTATGATGGAGACTTAAATATCCCAAAAAACTACCTTGTCGATCCACCTTTTATAGACGACCCATTAAGTAAATATTTGTGTTATGAAGGTATTCGTTCATTTGCAATTTCAGAAACCCAAAAATATGGACACGTTACTTATTTCTGGAACGGAAACAGCTCTGGATACATTGATAAATCTCTAGAAAAATACATAGAAATCCCTAGCTACACCGGTCCCTTTGACGAAAAACCAGAAATGAGAGCCCCTGAAATTGCCGAAAAAACAATCGAACTCCTAAAATCAGGTCTTTATGATTTTGGACGAATCAATTTCCCAAATGGGGATATGATCGGTCATACTGGCAATTTCAATGCCACCGTCAAATCTGTCGAAGCAGCTGACACACAGCTTTCCCGATTATTAGAAACAATAAACGAGTTAAAAGGAACAGCTATAGTCTTAGCCGATCATGGCAATGCGGATGAAATGTATGTCTTAAAAAATGGCATTAAGAAAACAAAAACAGCACACAGCCTTAATTCAGTTCCGTGTGCTATAGTTGACCCTCTTTTTAAAAATACATACATAATGAAATCCATATCCCCCCCGGGCCTCTCAAATATAGCTGCTACAATTTGTAATTTACTTGGCTTTGAAGCACCTACTCATTTTGACAGCTCACTTATAGCACCTCTATAAATCAAATAAATTTACAAAAAATTTTAGGCCGTCCAATAACCACACAAAGAATACAGAAAACAAATTCCACACCTAATTAAACGGCCTCAATCACTTTAAACAAACGACCAATAAAACCTAGAAAAAACAAAAATACATTTATCCTATTTAAAAATTTAAGTTAATATTATTCAGATAATTAGACAAAAAATATTTTTTCGAAAATAAAAAATTTAAAGGGTAAAGCCATGAAATTTATCGGTGATTTCCATATCCATTCTCATTTCTCAAGAGCGACAAGTAAATTCTCAACCCCTGAGCACCTGGATTACTGGGCAAGACTAAAAGGAATTACCGTGGTAGGAACAGGCGATTGTCAACATCCAGGCTGGTATCAAGAACTATCTGAAAAGCTAGAACGATGTTCTAATGGATTATATAAATTAAAAAATGACTATAAATTAGACCTTCCCCTTGAAAAGAACTCGTCACTACATTCAAAACCTGTCTATTTTATCCCAACCACAGAAATTAGTAATATTTATAAAAAAAATGGGAAAGTAAGAAAAGTTCACAATATTTGTATTTTCCCGAATTTTGAAATCGTAAAATGGTTTCAACGTAAATTAGAATTAATTGGAAATATAAGGTCAGACGGACGCCCCATATTAGGATTAGATTCAAAAGATCTATTACATATCACATTAGAATCTTCTACATCTTCTATATTTATTCCAGCCCATATTTGGACGCCTTGGTTTTCTGCCTTAGGGTCAAAATCTGGGTTCGACAGTATCGACGAATGTTTCGAGGATCTAAGCCCTTATATATATACAGTAGAAACAGGTCTCTCTAGCGACCCTCCCATGAACAGAATTTGTTCATTTTTGGACAAGTATAATCTAATCTCCAATTCAGATGCTCACTCCCCAGACAAACTTGGAAGAGAAGCTAATCTTTTTGAAACTGACTTAACTTATAACCATATCTATGAAGCTCTCAAAACAGGAGATGGTCTAAAAGGAACCGTCGAATTTTATCCTCAAGAAGGCAAATACCATTACGACGGACATCGTAACTGCAGACTATTTTGGAACCCTTTGGAAACACTAAAACACGGAGCTATATGTCCAGTTTGTAGCCAAACCGTTACAAAAGGAGTCATGTACAGGGTTGCAGAATTGGCCGATAGAAAAAATCCAGTGAAAATCAAAAATGAATCTTACAAGTCCATCACGCCTCTTCCCGAACTATTATCTGAAATTGCTGGGGTAGGCCCCAAAAGTAAACGTGTGCAAGCAGATTATTTATCCACTTTATCCAAATTGGGATCTGAGTTTGATATCCTATTAAATTCAGAAATAGAAGAAATTAAATCAAATAATTTTCCTTACCTGGCTGAAGGAATAAATAGATTACGAAATGGAGAAATAAATATTTCAGAAGGATACGATGGTGTCTTTGGCAAAATAAATGTGTTTAAAAAGAATACGAAAAAATCCCCTATTAAATTAAATCTCACGCACAAATATTCAAAAAAAGAATCGATAGACTTTGATGTTCTAGAATTTCAAAAAATTAAAAAAAAATTAAGTACCTAACTATACATCATAAGGGGAAATACAAAATTTATCCTAAATAGGCTATAAAAAAGTATCCGTTAAAAGACGTCGGGTAGTTTTAAAAAATGTAAATTGATTTCAATTCTATATGACACACATCAAAAATATGTAGCCATAAGTCAACAATTAAACTGGAGATTCTTCGATCTTAATTCTAAGACGTAACCTCAAATGAAATGTCTAAAGGCGTTCCATCACTAAGGTAAATAGCGCCCCCTTTTATTCCAGCAATTTTTCCTTTAATCGGTTGATTGCCTAAATAATAAGTAATATCAACGGCGCCCATTTGCTCACTTTGCTGCATTTTAGCCATATTCATGTACTGACCTAAATCTACCTTTGACTTACTCTCAAGAGCATCATACTCTTTATTTGTACTATTCATAATTTGATTCATAAATTTTGCTTGCTCTAGTCGAACAGATTGTCCCAACTTACTAGCGGCCGTCATTCCTGTATCTTTTGCATCTTCATTCGCACTAAATTTAACTTTAACACGTTTCATTTCCTCAGATTCAGCATTCATAACATTTACAAAATAACCATCATTCGAAAGAACAATTTCTTTAGCTACTCCAGAAAACTCTCCGCTTTCAAGTTTAATATCCTGTCCAAGAAATTGTTTTAAAACGTCGGGAATTGTACGAGGCCCAGAATGAACTGAACTTTTTGCATTCACGTCAGCCATCTTCATTAAACTAGGAGAAAGGTAAGATCCCCCTAATCCAGACTCACCACTCGACATAGACTGCATCATCGTCTCGAAAACAGAAGAAAATTCAGTTGCTCTATCTTGATTAGCAGATGTAATTCCAGAAAGTCCCGCACTACCAGATATCCCAGCTAATCCTGATTCTGCACCAATAGATGATAATCCACCAAATCCTAATCCCATAATCTAGACCTCCATCTAAAATTTTATTATTACTTACTAATACCCAAATAAAATTATTTTAAACATAATAAATTAGTTTACTCTAAAAGAAACACGTTAAAGTATACCAAATGTCCTCCCTAATATCAAAAAAACATTTAATGTGACCGTTTAAAAATCCGCTTGATATGGCCCCCCGAATATTCATTCACTTTATGCGTCAACAAAAAAGCATCTCTATCCTTTTCATAAACAATTACTTTTAATTTTTCCAGTTCATACTGCGTAACCACGCACATTAGTATCGGTTGATTCGTATTATGATAACCACCCTTTGCCTGAAGTATTGTCGCCCCTCTTCGAAAATCGTGTAAAACAATGTCTTTGATCGCATCAATTTTTGAAGACATAACCATCACACTTACAAATTCTTCAATCCCATATATTATAAAATTCACAGACTTAGACGCGCACAAATACACCAAAACAGAATACATTGCATTCTCTATTCCCAAAAAAAATGCACCAAATGAAAAAATAATGACATTCACAAAAATCAAAACATTTCCGACTGTGACCCCCAATTTTTTACTCAAAACGATAGCCAATATTTCAGAACCATCCAAAACGCCACCACCTCTAATAGACAGCCCTATGCCCATGCCCAAAAAAATACCCCCAAATACAGCGCCTAACAATCGATCCTGAGTAACATAAATATAAGGAAAGAAATGAAGACAAATTGAAAAAAATAAAATTCCTACAAACCCAAAAACAGCAAATCGAATAGAGACTTTTTTAAACCCCAAGTAAACAAATGGCAAATTCATACAGAATAAAATTATAGATAAAGGAAAATTAAAAAACTCAGCACAAAGCATCGATATTCCGGTAATTCCCCCATCAATAAAATGATTCGGCAATAAAAAAGACCGAATACTAAAACACGCGACCAAAACTCCCAAACCTATAAAAATACCATTGACAACTATTAACAAATCTATCGATTTACGCATAACCATTTTCCTTTCCTTTCAACGCTTCATCAAGTTGCGTGACTTTAAAAAAATACCCTTCATTTATAAGAACCTTAGGAAAAACACGTTGACTATCTAAAACCAAACAACTCATTTCCCCTAACACTAATTTCAATACCCATTCCGGAACATTAGCCCACGACGATGTCCCAAATAGTTTACCTATAGTTGAAAAAAAGAAACAACTCTCTTAGTTAAGGTCACTCTAGACTCCTTAATTTTATGCTTTACACTCATCGACCATCTTTTAAACCCACCCGAATATCCCGCTAAATTTATGACAACTTCAATTTTATTTATGAAATAAGAAGGTTGCTCAAAAAAAGAATCGTAATCATAAACTATCAAATTTGGGTGAACACATTTTGAAAAAAAGGTTGAACTCCGTCGGACAAGCAATAAAACAACATACCCTTTTTTTAACAAATGTAAAAATAAAAAAGAGCCGATGAACCCAGTCCCACCTAAAATTAATATCAATTTTCTAGGTTTATCAAAGTTATTTTGTGGTACATCGATATATTGAGTACAATTCATTCTATTAGTTTACTTAGTTATTGTATTAAACGCATTAGAAAGGTTTCAAAACACATTTTATTCATATGAAATTAAAAAACACTTTAAAAAAATACGTCATACTCCTCAATAAACGACGGAGTATTATAGTCGATAAAAATATATCTTATAGTAAATCCAAGGGTCGATTTTTCAGATATTCTTCTAATAAAAAAATATATCTCGCAATCGTTAGTTGCATTTTAGTTTTCTCCATTATGTTTGCAAGTCCAAAAATACTAACACGCCTTGCAAACCATCTCGTCTATTCTACAAAATTAATCGAAAAAGCAGACATAATCATTGTGTTAGCTGGTGGATCTGGCGAAAGGGTTAAAAAAGGAACCGTTTTATTTAATAAAGGCTATGCAACTAAAATCATGTTTACAGGAGGTCCTCTCTTTAATAGTACCTTTCCGTTTTACATGAAAACATATGCAATGAGTTTAAACATTCCTTCACAGAATATTTTCCTTGAAACAAATTCCTTTAGTACAATGGACCATCCCATCAACTTAAACCCTATTTTACAAAAAATGGGCACCAAATCGGTAATAATTGTCACATCGTCCTATCATTCTCATAGAAGCTTTAAAACGTTTAAAAAGTATTTAAATCCATCGATCAACATCCAAATTGTTCCAGCACCAGACGCGATTAATAACGAAACCTGGTGGAAGCACCATGAAATGGCGGAAAAAGTAATAATCGAGTGGATTAAAACAATCTGTTATGGAATTAAATACGGAATTTTTTAATATATTTAAATGCAAGTTGTCATATCTATTTCTACGATAGGTAAGTTATAAGCACGTATTTAAATTAAAGGGCTATTAAAAAAATGATCAAAAATACATTTAAGAAAAAAATACTCAGATGGGCACTGCTATTAATATTAGTATCGGCAACCTCGTCTGTACATGCGCTTACATTAAATAAGTTTTCTCTAAATTCTTTCGTTCACTTCGGTTCTGGAGTAAATAACTTCTTTAAAGGAATACCTCTTCACTCTACCTCTGTTAATTTAAACAATAAAACTGAAAACATCGAATTACTTCGCGTGGGATTTTCAAGTGTCGGTCAAAGTATGTCAGAAATCACTAGGGGAAATACAGCTGATTCTGAAGACGATACTATTAAAGCTGAAGTCTTAGGAGATGCATTAACATTCCCTAATCCATTTAAACAATCGACAGGAACAACACTAGGCTATCGACTATCGAAACACATGGATATTGAAATTAGAATTTTCAATATGTTAGCAAGCCAAGTATTTAAGGGTAATTACTTATCAGGAACCGAAGGCGGCAAGTCAGGATACAATAAACTGACATTAAATTCCTCATCCTTAAATGGACTATCATTGCCTGCAGGTGTTTACTTTTTTATTATTATGAACGACGATGACGTATTGGCTAGAGGAAAAATGGCGGTTATTCCATGAAAAAATTAAGTTTAATTTTAAGTTTGTTGGTTTTTTCAGTTACCCAAGCAGTCGCAGTTCCAGACTTTTTCGAAGTGTCAGGAATCGGCTCTTCTGCTCAGTCAATACGAATAGGGAACATTGAAGGGTTCAGTTCGTTTTCTAATTCAATTTTTGAAAACCCTGCGGCTCTGTACCGATTAAATAAAGTTTCAGGAATGCTCTTCACAAGTAAATTAATGAACGAAGTAAATTATTTAAATGGCTCCGTTGCTTACAGATTGAAAGCTGGAGTTTTAGCATTTGGTTATTTTGATGCATCTGTTTCAGGGATCCCTTTTACCGAAGAAGTTTTTTATGACGATACTTCTGAATTTGAAGCCACCTCTTATTTTAATTCTACTAATTCTCTAATGAAAGTTGCATTACAATTATCTCAGTCTGAAACATTGCATTGGGGGATAAGTGGATCGTTATTTAAGCAATCTATATATACGACTGAAGGAAGCGGAATGAATATTGATATAGGTTTAGTCATCGATTCAGATCCTCTTATATTATCAATATCACTCAAAAATATTATGTCTTCAATGAAAGTTGATTATACAAATGGAGGAAAGGAAAATCTTCCTCTCCAAACTGTAGGCTCCATGAGGTATACTTTAAGTGACCTACAATTTTACGGACAATTTAAAACGATCAATAGTAATAGGTTGTTCCTGAAATCAGCTGGAATTAGTTATAGACCTTCATTTTTGTCTATCATTGAAATTTCAGGAGGATATAGAGAGGTACCCGTTTTAAAGAAGACCAAATCAAGACTTAATGGAGGCGTAGGCCTAGAGCTAACAGGACTACAATTTGATTATGCTTTTGAAATTAAACTTGATAATGATGGACTTGATCTAAATGAATTCAATCAATTCCATTACTTTTCTTTTGGATTCAAATTTTAACAACTTAGGTAAACGTATATGAATCAAATAAAAAAATGGTTACTTACATTACTATGTATAATATCTTTTTATACATCGGCCTATTCTCTTGCCCAACCCCGATCCTTAGCTATATCAGGAGTGTTTGTCCACACGGGGACAGACATACGCCCATCTGACTCATTTATAGTAACAATCGGACTACAAAATACAAATATCCCCTCAGCAAACGCTGTATTTACCGAAACAAAAGAAGTTACCTTTGTAAACGGATACTTTAGCCTAGAGCTAGGATCTCCAAGTCATCCCTTAGACCCTAATCTTCTTTCATTATCAAGTCCAAATATTTCTATTTCTTTAAACGGAGATAAACGTTTTTTCTCTTTAACAGCTATTCCATATGTTATAAAAACTGAACTTGCAGACGATGTACTGATTATTGAATCAGATAAAGTTACGGGGAATTTTATATCCACTGTAAATATCGATACAGACATTCGTATTTTTTCTGAATCCTCGACGTCCTTTAATCCTATCTTTTTTTACAATAAATTAAAAAATTATTTTGGGATTAATCAAGCAACCCCTAACTATAAAGTTGACGTAAATGGAACGACGCACGGAACATCTTATTTTAAAAATGGAATAGAACTTAGTAACGCGTTAACTTGGAAACCAACAGAAAATGGTAAGATATTTATTCCAAAAAACACACTAAATCATGTAGGAATCGGATTAAGTCGACCAAAATACAATTTAGATGTTGCTGGAACCATAAATGCAACAGAATACCTTGTAAGCAGCTCTGTATTAACAGCCGCTCTTGAATGGGTCTCCTCTACTGAGAATTCAAATAACATCTATTACGAAAATCTAGAAGGAAACGTATCAATCGGTTATGTTTCTGCAAAAGAAAAATTACACCTACGAAACGGAATAATTGTTGGAACCACATTAGGAACCGAAGAAGGGAGTATAAAATGGACACAAACAGACTTCGAAGGATATACACAAGAAGGCTGGAAATCTCTGACAGGAATGAGTGGCGTAGGCATCAAAAATGGTATTGCGCACTTCCCAAATTCTGATAGCGAGTCTATTAATAGTTTAACGTCCTTTAAATTTGATGCACAAAACACACAATTAGGACTAGGAACCACCGTTCCATTTGCCACTGTTGGGATACTATCAAAAACCTCTGAAACGACTGAAAATATTATTTTATCTGTAACGACAACCGCAAACAAAAAAATATTTCAAATTGACGGAAATGGAAACATAGGAATAGGGACCTCTACGCCTGAATTTCTAGTTGATGTCGACGGACTTTTAAATGCGGAAAAAATATTGTTAGGTGGAATCGATTTTAGAAATGCAATTCGTTCCGGAACCTTCTGGTTTTTTGGCCCAAACGGCATATATTACAATCAAGGGAATGTAGGAATTGGCCGACCAGACCCATCTAACAGACTAGAACTCGCTCAAAAATTTGGGTCTCCAGATATTGACCCTGCCATGACCTTTAGTTTAGGCGACATATCTTCTTACACACTGGGTATTGAAGCCGGGAAAAAGGGATTGTTTAAAGTTGAATCCGGAAAACAACTAGGTACAACCTTCCCCTTATTTGTAAGTATCGACGATAGAATGGGAATAGGCCTAGAAGAACCACAGGGAAACCTTCACGTTAGTGGAAATTCCGGAGCCATTTTTAATGGGTCTTTTTTAAAATCTATTGAAGACAAAAGTGGTGATTCAGAATTTGAATCGATAAGCGACTCCTCTGATTATGAAGCGATGGGAGTAACAGGAAATGGAACCCGATTAATTTGGTACCCTGTTAGAAGCGCTTTGAGAATTGGTCACCTAGACATATTTTCTCCTGCTCTTGGTGCTGATTGGGACCACGTACCAAGAACTCAAGAATACAATCCAGTTGGATATTATTCGAACGTCGGTAAATACAGTCAAATAATAGGTAGAAATTCTATTGCCAGTGGTAACTTTACATCTGCACTTGGTGGGAGACAAAATAAAGTTGGAGGTGCCTATTCATCTATTTTAGGCGGTCAAAATTCTGAAACCCAAGGCGATTTTAGCTTAGCCTTGGGAAGTAACGTACAAGCGCTTCATCATGGGTCTTTCATTTGGGGACATTCAAATTTAGACCAAAGCGCTACGGGAACAGACAATCAATTTATTATATATTCAAAAGGAGTTGGGATTGGAACAACAAGCACGAGTCGTACAGAACTTTCCGTAGGGGTTTCAATAACAGAAAACACAAAAAAAATATTAAATATTGTAGACGAAAATAACATCAGTCTTTTTTCTATTCTTCCTTCCGGGAATATTATATTAGGTAACCCGAATCTGTCATCAGAAATGATATCATCACTAATTGTAGATGGTAAAACTGCTGTCAATACAACGAACACTATTGCCGATTTAACCATTGATAGTAAATATTTAATAACGACGCTCAGCGAAGAAAATAACATACTCACTTATAATGTATTTACTGCTTACGGTGTTGAAGATGAAACGGTATCTCCTGCATTTGTAGTCGACAATCTTCAACGTGTTGGCATAGGAAAGTATCCCACTAAAGAAGACCCTGGACTATACATTACAAGTGGAAATATTGCGGCAACTGGATATACGCTCCCTACCGGAGAAGAATTGTCAGGTGACATACCATTAATTGTTTGGTCTTGGGAACACACTACACCAAATTTATTTTTCCCATCTGGAAACGTCAATGATGATGGAAACATTGAATCAACCCACAACTATGTAGGGATTGGTACAACATCTCCAAATTCCTTACTTGAATTAAGTAAATTAACAATAAATCCTCTTGGGTCCGACCCTGTCATAACCTTCGAAATTGATTCTGAAGATAAATATTCGATAGGTGTGCAGGATGAGCTTTCTTATTTCCATTTCAATGAGGGAGGATCTCTTGATTCGTTTACCCCATCTATCGTGATCAATTCTAATGAAAATGGAACAGAACTAGGCGTTGGAATAGGAACTACCCTACCCGAATCAATTTTTCACTCTACAAAACCAATAATTTTTGGAACCACATTGGGTATTTCAAAGGAAAACGTATCAACTAAAAATACCCAAGTGCCTTCTTTAAATACCTTTTCCTTATTTGTTAAAGGAGAAAAATATTCTCCAGCTGGGGTGAAATGGGAACCCCTATTATCACCAGATCGAATTTATTATAATAATATTGTAAGCTCAACACAGTTCTCTTTTGTAGGAATAAATACAAAATTTCCACAAACCGACTTAGAAGTAAGCGGTTCGATTCAAGGAACGAGTTATATAGTCGGTGAAGAATTCAAAATAGACGATGTAGCAGAGATGTCTAAATTTCAGTTTAGGGAACGAGAATCAGATAGCAACGCAGACTTGAAAATAGTTGATAATTCATTAATTTTAGACGGTTCTGGAGGGGTGTCAAATATTTCAAAGGTTTTATCATTTGGAAGAGCCACTTTGGACAACCCGACAGGAAACCTTGTTTTTTGGGTCATCCCTCATTCTAGCGGAAAAGAAACCTTTGTTTATGAAGCGGACGTAATTTGGAACGACGTAACGCCTAGCATTACTCTTACTGGAAATTATACAAATTCATTCAAAACTGTCCTAGATACTAGTGCAGAATATACAAACGAGATTAAAATAGGCACCCCTAACATTTATCAAGCTTACGAGGTGGCGTCCTATTTAACTCATGATGGGGATCATGAAAATGCTTTCAATTATACAAACACCAGTGTCAACATCACGATAGACAGCTGGGCGCCAGCCGCCTCTTACAGTGCACCTTTTTCATTAAAAGGAGTGGACATCTCTCTCAATCAACCTGAAGGCGTCTCTTTTTCTAAAAATGGAATAGGAATAGGTCTAAACGTTGACGTAGAAAATATCAATGTACAAAGTGCAGAGTTAGGAAACGAAGGCTTTAATAAGGCGGCTATTTTTCATGGTCAGGTTGGAATAGGAGGAACGCCAAATGCTGATTTAGATGTTTACGGTAGCGTTAATGCAACAAAAATAAATGTTACAAATAGACTCAGCACAATTGCTGCAAACATCGGCTCCTTTACACTTTTTGTTAGCGACAACGTTGGAATTGGAACCAGTTCACCTCAAACAACTTTTGAAATTATGGGTGACGCAATAGCGACAGATTTAAGTGCTGGCGGACTAAATTCAAAAACACTTAGCTTTGAAGATGATACCTTTAACATTTCAAATGGAAGAGTGAGTATTGGAACAACATCACCAAGTGCTTTATTTGAGCTAAATAGAACATTTTCAAGCAGAGGTTCTGATTTTTTCTTCAAAAAAATAAGTGTTACTCTAAATAATGATTTGGTGTCTGGTCTTACAACTGAAAATATAACCGCTTTCGATGCCTCTATTAAATCAAATGACGAATTTAACACATTAGGATTATCATCCGATGCAGATATTTACGCGATACCGATTAACATTGACCTATCAAATCTCAACGGAGAAAGCGACTCAAAAATTATAGGTTTAGACGTCACAACCTCATCCGGAAACGCAGGAACCCACTACTCGTCAATTTTTGAAAATGGAAATATTGGAATAGGGACGTCGTCGCCGGCAGCTTCGGCTTCATTGCACGTAATTGGAACAATCAGAGCTATAAATTTTCCTACAACGTCATTTCTAGCCAATATACATGCTGCCTCATTTAATAGTCTAGTTGGAGATAACGATTATCTATTAGGGGACTCTGTGATGAATGAAGTGTCTCTAAACACCCTCTATCAATACGACGATATGTTTGTTTCAGAACCAATTAGTTTAAATAGCATTGAATCAGATATTGGCTATTTATTTATAGAACGTACACTCTCAGTAAATGGTACAACAACAATAAATACACTCATTAGCAACTCTATAACAGCGACTAAGGGCGTCTTCTCAAGCCTAGGAATTAACACATCTGTCCTTCCAAACAATGGCGTGTACGTTGATGACGTATTTAGTATGAATTCCTTGGTTGTTACAGAATCAATAACGGCTGGCGCACTTATTATAACCAATAATATTTTAAGAACATATGGAGAATTCCAATATCTAGGTATAGGAACAACGACTGCCCAAAAACGACTAGATATTGCCCTATCGTCTAATAAAACATATGACGCCTCAGATAATAAAACGTGGGGCTCTGTTTACATTCAAAACAAAGGATCTGATCCAGGGACAACAGGGTCTGCAGCAGGAATAGAATTCAATATAGGAAATACAATTGCCGGAATAGTTGCCGTATCAACAACCAATTCAACGGTGACTGGGTCTTCATTAGTTTTCATTAATTCAAATACCTTAGGAACCCCATTAGAACGCTTAATTATTTTAGAAGACGGAACTATTGGATTGGGAAGAACAAACCCAGGGAGCACCTTTCACGTCTCAGGAAATGCTTCCATAGACACCGTAGATACGATAACCTCTGGTTTAATTACCCCACTAATTACAGTAGAGTCCACAGTAACCATTTCACCTTCCATAAATATTGAATTAAATACGGAATTTGAAAATTCACTTTTAACATCTATTGTCCTCTTAGAAGAATCTACAACAACCCCTTCCGTCACACAAAATTATTCAAATATTTTTGTATCTAAGGACAGTAACGACGATTTATTTTTTACAACAACACATCCAGATGGAACACCTATAACAGGGAATATGTCTCAAGCATTAAGCTCTATCAAAAATAGGGTGCCTTATTTTGATCTTAATCATAGCCTTACATCAGTTTCCGGACTAACCATCACTCTAAACGAAGATGTAGACATCTTAACGATAGGATCTTCAGACACAGGCGCAAGGCTCTATCACGAAAATTATTTATCACTCGAAGAAACCGGGGAAGTTGATCTGGAGTCGATAAACACAGTATTTACACGACGTGTCACTCCTCGAACATTAGGATCTACCATTTTTAATGGACTATCGATATCGGTAACGGCTAACACCGGAAGTTCTGCAGAATTAGCCACAAACGATTTACTCTACGGAATAAAAGTAGATTTAAGCAGTTTAGAGACGGCTTATCAAACAGAATCGGGCGTTCAGAAAACAGCTTTTAAGTACCCGGCTCTATTTTCTGGAGCAAGCGTTTACGTCGGAGCAGATACACCCCTAATACCTTCCGCATCACTACATGTTAAGTCAATTACAAACACCAGTAGCTCCGCAAATCATGTGCTCTGGGTAAAAAGTTTGGCCAATGACGCTACGTCAGATAATGCGCTCATCGTTAACCCAACTGGAAATGTGTTAATTGGAAAAAATGATTCATCCTCAAATAGTTCAGGAAGTGGTCGCCTCGTTGTTACAGGAGAAAATAACAGCACGGATAAATCATTATCTATCAAAAATGCCGAAAAAACGCCTCTTTTGGAAATTCAAAACAATGGTGCTATCAATATTTCTAACTCTGTATCAAACCTCACCTCGTTCGGTATTGAATCAGATGAAACAATTCTTGCAACGACTCTAAATGCGAACGAATTAAATGCAAATAAAATCAGTATGTCAGCAGGCCTTGTAATAAATAGGTCCGGCGAAATAGGAATAGGAACAAG
>JABIQV010000167.1 GCA_018699495.1 bacterium
CCGGACAGCATTAGGTCGAGAATAGCGGGTGTGTTGAACAAGTATCCTTTTTGGAATATCCCCGACAATAAACGAATTGCACTTCTTGAGGGGTGTTCGTTTCAAGAAGTGATTATCAATCTTAATCTGGCTTCTACTCGTACGACGAGGGATAGAGATTTTGACTGGAGTAGCTATCAGGATGTGATCAACGGGTTGGACCTGCAAGATATTAAGCAATTCTTTTCAGAAAAACGTGATGTAGAGTTAGCCGATGGCCTAGCACAGAGTTTATCCGATCGACTTAACAGGTTCGAGTTTTTAGAGGCAATACCAGTCTTATCGGAGATAGACGCTGTCCCTACTACTTCTAGAGACGTAATTGATCATGTTGGTAACTTATTAGTTGAGGCGTTGAATCAATTACCTGTAGCCAGTAAAGCTAAGATTTTAACGTTGCTAAGCTCTGCAGACCGTGGAACTCTAGATAATGATAAGTTAATTACATTAATGACGACTTCTCAAGAGGTACATACTCTTGTTTTCTCCACAAGAAGTGACGAGGTGCAAGGATTATCTGTAGACAGCAAAATTAAAATTTTAACGTTGCTAAGCGGACGTGACTTTTCAAATCTGTCCAACGAGAAGTTCATTGCTTTAATTCACGGATTTGACGTCGGTACATTTTCAACTTGTGGGGACCAGAGTGGAGACAAAGCGGCGTATATTGTTTCTCGTCTAGCTACAAACGAGATAAGGGGCTTGGACTTTCAAACAAGGCTGACGTTGATTCAGGCAATGTCTATTCAGGACATTAGGCGTATTGGAGGAGCTTATGGTGGGAAAGGGGCTGCTTTTTTAAATGATAAAGGTAAACCAGGAGACTCCTGTGATGAGGAAGTCCGAGTTATTGGCAATCTTAACTTAGACAGACGACAAGCCTTAAAAGCCTATTATCATGCTCCGAGATTTATGTATACACGTCGCACTGATTTTTACAGTACGTTTTTTCGTTAGTACCTTGAGTGTGGACGACCTGGGTGTTTAATTAAAAAATCATTTAATGAGGCTGTCCAAGGTTTAATAGATATTTCATATTTTTCAAGTTTCCCAGCATTTAGTCGCCCATTTAGTGGGCGAGATGCTGGGCGTTTAAACGATTGACTATCTGTAGGGTGAATTTTTAGATTTAATGTCAATGTTTTTACAATTTGTTTTGCCAATTCAAACCAAGTAGTCCCGTCGGGATGGGTTAAATGATACGTGCCAAATGGTATTTTTTGGTTAATTGTTTTGACGACACATTCACAAATATCATAACTCCAAGATGGACACCCCCATTGATCATCTACAACCGAAATTTCGGAGTTTGTTTTAGCCAGGGACTGAATCGTTTTTATAAAATGATTGCCATGTTCTCCAAATACCCATTGAATTCTAAAAATGTAATAGTTGCATTCAGAAGATTCGATTAACTTGTCCCCCATTAACTTGGATTCTCCATATATATTTATAGGATTTGTTTGGTCCGTCTCTATATAAGGGTCTTTTTTTTCTCCATCAAATACATAATCTGTTGAAAAATGAATGAGAATGATATCGTTTTTTGCGCAATATTTTGCAAGGAATCCAACCCCTGTTCCATTTATAGCAAAGGCTGCTTCTTTGTTTGTTTCACATAAATCTACCTGAGTGTACGCGGCACAATTTATAATTATATTTATAGGGGTGGTGGATGCGTTGTTTTTTATAGAGACAATGGACGCAAGGTTATTAATATCCGTTTTAGTCGTAATATCAAGGTCATCAACGGTGAGTCCCGTTATTATATGGTTGCTTTTTGAGAGAACAGTCATCATGTCTGTGCCTATCATTCCATTGCTTCCTAAAATAACTATGTTCATTTTTTGCTCCTGTTCCGTTATCTTTAGGGTATCATATTGAATATTGAAAAGGATAACTACTGTGAATGAGCTATTAGGGATACTCCCTGTTAAATTAAAAGAATCAATGAAGGACAATGGCATTAAGGCATTTGTTGCTGACCAAATTTTGGATTGGGTATTTAAGAAATCTGTTGTGAATTTTTCTGACATGCAAAACGTATCGAAAGAAAATCGAGAGAAATTATCGACATTATATAATCTTTTTCCATTTAAAAATGTCGAAGTATTAGAATCTAGCGATGGACTTGCTGTAAAAGGTATTTTGACACTAGAGGACGGCGCTAAAATAGAATCTGTAATTTTAAAAGAACGGGATTATTATAACCTTTGTATATCTACCCAATGCGGATGTCCTGTTGATTGTAAGTTTTGTTTAACTGGAATTACGGGGTTTAAACGTAATTTGAAGGCGGCTGAAATTGTAGGCCAAATCTTATGGGCAAATAATTATTTGGCGAGCAAAAAAATAGACCATCGAATTTCTCATCTTGTTTTTATGGGTATGGGTGAACCGTTATTGAATTATGATGAGTTGATAAAGTCATTGGCGATGATTCATGACGAACAAGGCTTTTTTATAAGTACTCGAAAAGTCACGGTATCTACATCAGGGTTTATTAAAACGATTCGACAATTAATTGAAGATGATGTGAAATTGAATTTGGCATTTTCTGTAGGCTGTGTGAATCGGGATAAACGGATAGAGATTATGCCTGTTGAAGAATTGAATCCAATTATGGATGTTGCAAAAGTATTGAAAGAGTATCAAGCCTTGCACAATCGAAAATTAACATTGGAATACACGATGTTGGCAGGCGTTAACGATACGGATCAAGATATTCAGGATTTAATTGGACTAGCTAAATACCTAAAGGCAAAAATCAATTTAATCAATTTGAATCCGCATAATAAAATTCCGTTTAAAGAGATATCAAATTCAAAGTTACATCGCCTAAAAACGATGATCCAAAATCAGCATGTACCTGTGACTATTCGTTTCCGAAAAGGCCGAGATATATCGGCGGCATGCGGGCAATTAGGAGAAAGTAGAATGGAGGAAGCAAATGAGAATGGAAACGATTAAAGTTAAGGGCCGTGACGGACTAAAAATTTTGAAAGAATTAATTCGACGTGGGAATGCGACTAAAATTATTGTTAAAAATGGAGAAGGGCGTACCGTTTTACATGTTCCGTCTACTCTTTTGGCTGCTGGGGCGGTTATCGCTCCATTTTTAGCTGGAGCGGGGGTTGTACTGGCGTTGTTAACAGACTGTACGATTGACGTAGAAAAGAAGTGGGTGTCGTCGTCTGATGTCTTAAAGTCCGATTTAAAGGTGGCTAATAGAGATGGCTGTTCCGAGGGGGATGATTCGGTAGGGTCTACTTCGGATACTGTAAAAGAGACCGACTCGACCTCTACATAACGGAGGTAAATGAGTAGGATCAGAAATGGTCTTGCGGAAACCTAATATCTGGATTACTATTGAACCCCGTTTAAAGCATGTCGTCGATATAAAAATTGAGACTTGAAATGACTATTGGAGATAAAAATGACCTTGATTAAAGTTGATAAAACATATGATGTGAAATTGAGTGGAAAGCCATCGTTGGCTGTAGACTCATTGCCGATTCAACCTATTCATGGATTACATCCTTACCGAATTCCTAATATTACTCCAAAATTACTGATAAAAGAAAATGATTCCGTTAAAATTGGAACGCCTTTGTTTTTCGATAAAAAGCAACCGGACGTTGTTTTTTCGGCACCTGTTGCTGGGCAAATTACTCAAATCGTATACGGACCGCGACGTCGACTAGATAAAATTGAAATAACGACATCTGAATCTCAGGAAGCTGAAGTTTTGGACGTGCCTGATGTTTCTTCAGATAGAGCTTCTTTTGTTCAATCAATTTGTAAAGCTGGATTATGGGGAGTATTTAGAACGTTTCCTTTTCAAGCGATAGCAAAAATTGATGCAACGCCTTCTTTAATTGTACTTAGTGTTGATAACGATGAACCCCATCACCCGAATTCTTCAATTATTTTAGATAAGTATTTAAATGAGTTTAAAAAAGGATTGTCTGTTTTGAAGGCATTGTCCGAAAACAAGGTTGTTGTTGGTATTAGTTCGACAAACAATGATGGACGAGCGGCTCTTGGGTCGTTAATTACCCATGTAATTGAAGGAGAATACCCGGCAAATAATCCTGGAGTTTTACTTTATAAAGTAAAAACGTCTGTTAAAGAGAACAGCGCATGGACGGTAACACTTCAAGACGTTGTTCGATTGGGACACTTATTTTTAACCAAGAAATACCCAGCAAAACGAATCGTTTGTTTGGCTGGAGCGAAAGCAATTAACCCTCGTCATTTTGAAATGATACAAGGAACGCCTGTTCGTTCAGTTGTTGGCGATGTTGATGAGTCAACGACTCGATTGATATCGGGCGGTGTGTTTACTGGAACTCGGGTTTCAAATGATGATTTTATTGGGTTTAGTGACGAAGCGATACATTGTTTGCAAGAAGGTGGCGACCAAGAATTTATGGCGTTTATGACGCCTGGGTTTAATAAGGCCAGTTATTCGCGTGCCTTTATGTCGTCTGTGTTTAAAAAATCTAGCTGGGCCTTGTCTTCTCTTGTGAATGGGGGAGAGCGTGCGTGTATAGAATGTGGGTATTGTGAAGAAGTTTGTCCGGTAGACTTAACGCCTCAAGCGGTTATGAAGCGATTGGCTGGAAAAGATATCGAAAGTGCATTGGACTTTGGTTTATTAGATTGCGTTGATTGTGGGTTATGTACCTATGTGTGTCCGTCTAAAATTGAATTAGGGGACTTGTTTTTAAAAACAAAATCTACACTTTTAAAAGAAGTAGAAAAATAAGAGGATAGAGATAGAAGACCTATGAAATTTTTATTAAAACTTTTTCACGAGCAAGAGAAATATTTTAAAAAAGGCGGAAAGCTTGAAAAGCTATATCCGTTGTTTGAAGCGCAATATACGATACTATTTTCTCAAAAAACGGTATCGAAGACCCGCGTTCACATTCGCGACTTTTTGGATACAAAACGCTATATGATAACGGTTGTTTTGGCATTGTTGCCGTGTATGTTATTTGCTATTTATAATTCTGGGTATCAAGCACATGCTGCCGCTAATTTGTCGTTGGAGCATGTCGATATTATTAAGACAGGGCTTCAGGTTTACTTACCTTTATTATTGGTTACTTTTGTTGTTGGTGGATTTTGGGAAGTTATTTTTTCTGTTGTTAGAAAACATGAAATCAACGAAGGGTTTTTGGTTACGGGAATGTTATTTCCGTTGATTATGCCTGCAGGTATTCCTTTGTGGATGGTAGCTATGGGTATTTCATTTGGTGTGGTTATTGGAAAAGAAGTGTTTGGTGGGACTGGACGTAATTTTTTAAATCCAGCATTAACCGGACGTGCCTTTTTGTTTTTTACTTACCCTGCCTTTATGAGTGGCGACGGCGTGTGGACACATATGGTTGCGGCTAAAGATAAATTGGTAGATGGTTTTTCTGGTGCGACTCCTTTGGCTGTTGCGGCATTGTCTCCGACTGGAGAAGCTGTTTCTTCTGAACTGGCATCTGCTGGTTTTAGTGTGTCGAACATGTTTTGGGGGTTTATTCCTGGAAGTATGGGTGAAACCTCTGTTTTTTGTGTCCTTATAGGAGCTGCAATATTGATTATTACTGGAATCGGTAGTTGGAGAACGATGCTAGCATGTGTTGTTGGAGCTGTATCTATGTCGGCATTATTTAACGCTGTTGCGTCGCCAGATTCTGTAGCGATGATGAGTGTGACTCCTATACAACATTTGGTAATGGGTGGATTTGCATTTGGAGCTGTGTTTATGGCGACGGACCCAGTGTCGTCTCCGTCTCAAAAACTGTCTAAGTTAATATATGGTTTCTTGATAGGAGCTATAGCTATTATTATTCGAGCGGTTAACCCGGCATACCCAGAAGGTATGATGTTATCGATACTTCTTATGAATGTATTTGCGCCGGTAATTGACCATTTTGTTATGAATGCAAAATTGAAGAAAAGGATTCCAAATGTCATCTAGTGTAAAAAGTTTTGTTTTCGCGGCAGTTATGTGTGTGGTTTGTAGTGTTCTACTTACGTTGGCAGCTACGACTCTAAAGCCGTTTCAAGAATCGAATGAGCGTGCAGATAAACAAAAGAATATTTTAAAAGCTTTGCAACTTGTTGACGGAAAAACGAAGTTAACAAAACAAGACGTTTCAACTATTTATGATAAAAATGTTTTAAACGTATGGATGACGCCAGATGGACGATTATCGAAAGATGAGATTCCTGAAGGGAAACGTGTTTTTGTTAGAGCGGATAAGGGTAATTTAGTTTCTTATGCTATTCCTGTATCTGGATACGGACTATGGAGTACGATTTATGGGTATCTTGGATTAAGTGCTGATGGAAAAACGGTTTCTGGGATTACATTTTATAAACATGGGGAGACGCCTGGTTTGGGTGGAGAAGTTGATAAGCCTTGGTTCCAAAATCAATTCAAAGGAAAATCTATCATTGATTCTTCTGGAGCGTTTGTTTCTGTAGGCGTTGTTAAAGGCAAAGTTACGGATAGAGTTTCTGCTGATAAAGCTATTAATTATGTCGATGGAATTAGTGGTGCTACGATTACTAGCCAGGGAGTAACTTCTTTTTTGAAAAAAGATTTACAAGTGTATGAACCATTATCCTCTCGCTTAAGAAGGCAAGGTGCAGCTCAATGAAATTAACTAAAACAAAAGAATTTAAAGTGTTTATGGAGCCGATTAGCGTTGCTAATCCGGTGTCTGTATTAGTATTAGGTATTTGTTCATCATTAGCGGTTACAACACAATTGATTCCCGCTTTTGTTATGACGTTTGCAATGACGGCGGTATTGGCATGTTCTAATGTAATTATTTCTTTGATGAGGAATTTGATTCCTAAAAATATTCGAATTATCGTTGAGTTAACCGTGATTTCTTCGCTTGTTATTTTGGCGGATCAATTATTGAAAGCATTTATGTTTGATGTGAGTAAAATGTTATCGGTTTTTGTTGGATTGATAATCACGAACTGTATCATCATGGGACGTGCCGAAGCGTTTGCTTTAGGAAACGGACCGTGGATTTCTTTTTGGGATGGGATTGGAAACGGGTTAGGATATGGTTGGATATTAGTTGTTGTTGCATTTTTCAGAGAACTTTTAGGGTCTGGTACTCTTTTTGGGTTTAAGATTATTCCTCAAGCAGTTTATGATTTTGGGTATGTTGATATGGGTTTCATGGTTTTAGCACCGGGGGCCTTTATTGTTATTGGCCTTATTTGTTGGTTTCAGAAGACGTGTATTAAGGAGTCATAAGGAAAGATTATGTTTGAACATTTATTAAGTCTCGGAATTGAATCTATATTTATAAACAACATCTTGTTGGCTTACTTTTTAGGAATGTGTTCGTTTTTAGCTTGTTCTAAAAATATTAAGACGGCAATCGGATTAGGATTCGCTGTTATCTTTGTTTTATCTATCACGGCTCCTATGAACTGGTTAATTAATGAATTCCTTTTAAAAGAAGGCGCGCTTGCTTGGGCTGGGTTTCCTGCTGTTGATTTAAGCTTTTTACAGTTCATTAGTTTTATTGCCACCATTGCCGCTATGGTCCAGATTGTTGAATTGGTTATGGAACAGTTTTCACCCGCTTTATATAGTGCGCTCGGTATATTTTTACCATTAATTGCGGTAAATTGTTCTATTTTAGGTGCGTCATTATTTATGGTTGAGAGAAATTACAATTTTTCTGAAACTGTTGTGTTTGGATTCGGGTCTGGAATTGGGTGGTTATTAGCGATTGTTGCTATGGCGGCCGTTCAGCAGAAAATGAGTTATGCAAACTTTCCTAAAGGCTTAGCTGGGTTTGGGGTTAACATGATTATTACTGGTTTGATTTCTATGACATTTATGGCGTTTGCTGGTATTAAATTGGTTGGTTAAAATTAAAGGATAAAACGGTAGGTTAAACGATGATATTTGCAGTAAGTATAACGGTTTTTTTAGGGATAGTAATGACATTAGTGTTGTTACTTTATATTGTTGAAAATAAAATTATTGATAAGACGGATTGTAAGGTTCTTATTAATGGTGATGAGAGTAAAAGTCCTATCGTATCGTCTGGTACGAACTTAATGACGGCACTTTCTAACGAAAAGATATTTGTTCCATCTGCCTGTGGTGGTGGTGGAAGTTGTGCGATGTGTAAAGTTCAGGTGCTAGAAGGTGGCGGGGATGTTCTGCCTACAGAGCTCCCTCATTTATCGATGGCCGAACGGAAAGACAGTGTTCGATTAAGTTGCCAAGTTAAAGTTAAAAATGATATCAAAATTAAGATTCCTGATGAAATATTTAGTATTAAAAAATATGATTGTGAGGTTGTTTCTAATCATAATGTAGCGACCTTTATTAAAGAGCTTAAAATGCAATTGCCAAATGGAGAGAAGTTGGATTTTAGAGCGGGTGGGTATATTCAAATTTATATTCCAGCGTATGACATTACCTTTAATTCGTTTGATGTAGAAGAAGATTATCGAGGCGATTGGACCAACTTTAAGTTATGGGACATTAACGGTAAAAATGACGACGAAGTATTTAGAGCGTATTCTATGGCGAATTATCCTGAAGAAGACGGTATTGTTATGTTGAATGTTCGGATAGCAACGCCTCCTCCTCGTACGACTGGGATTCTTCCAGGAATTGCGTCAACTTATATCTTTAACTTGAAGCCAGGTGATAAGGTTGTTGTGAGTGGTCCTTATGGCGAGTTTTTTGCAAAAGAAACGGATAAAGAAATGTGTTTCGTTGGTGGTGGTGCTGGAATGGCGCCAATGAGGAGTCATATTTTTGACCAATTGAAACGATTGAGTACGGATCGAAAGATTACATTTTGGTACGGGGCGAGAAGTCGTCGTGAGATGTTTTATGACGATGAATTTAAGAAATTGGCAGAAGAGAATCCTAATTTTACCTATAATGTTGCATTGTCTGAACCGCTTCCGGAAGACAAGTGGACTGGCTCTAAAGGGTTTATTCATCAGGTATTACAAAATGAATATTTAGAGAAACACGACGATCCTACTGAGATTGAATACTATTTATGTGGTCCACCTATGATGATATCGGCTGTTCAAGACATGCTCGATAACATGGGGGTAGACCAAGACATGATAGAGTTCGACGCCTTCTAGATAAAAAGTTCTATTTTGAATTTTGCGCTTCCCTTACATATTTATAATATGCTGCGGGTCGCGCGAAAATCCAAACTTTAACTTTTTAGGAAACATATCTCTCTTTGAATTTTTAGGCTCACTTCACTTTGTGAAGTATCGGTTTTATTGCTATCAGTCCTGAGGGGGTAGGAATCTAGAATCTCTTGTCCCTCGTCCCTTGTCCCTCGTCCATGCCACGTCCTCGTGATCCGTCGTTCCTGCGGAGGCAGGAACCCAGGGAACCGTTTACACGTAAAAAACCTTATCCTTCGTCCCCCGTCCATGCCACGTCCTCGGGCTCCGTCGTTCCTGCGGAGGCAGGAACCCAGAAAACCGTTTACACGTAAAAAACCCTATCCTTCGTCCTTCGTCCCCCGTCCCTTGCCCTCGTCCATGCCACGTCCTCGGGCTCCGTCGTTCCTGCGAAAGCAAGAACCCACTTCATGCCACGTCCTCGTGATCCGTCGTTCCTGCGGAGGCAGGAACCCAGAGAACCGTTTACACGTAAAAACCATGTCCTTCGTCGACGTCCGCCCCGTCGTTCCCCCCGTCCGTCGTTCCTGCGGAGGCAGGAACCCAGAGAACCGTTTCACGTAAAAAACCATATCCTCCGTCCCCGTCCTCCGTCCGTCGTTCCTGCGAAGGC
>JABIQV010000168.1 GCA_018699495.1 bacterium
CAATTCTCGACGTCTTCGAATTCTTCTTCTACTCTCTTTAAAATAGATTTGCCCACACCACATCAACCGACGTCGCACGATTCTTCTTTAAGCAGTCAACCCTCTCACCCATTAAGAAATTGCTACTCATGTAAAGAAACCAAATGTCATCAAAACCAATCTCATGTAAAACATGCTCAAAACCACCGTTTTCAGGCTAAAGGAAAAACCACGTATCTTATTGATGAATCATGGCCTGAATTTCAAACTTACCTCAATCAATATAATCCGGACTCCTCTCCAGCAACTCACATCATATTTCCGTTTCCATCTCATTTCCCCAAATGGGGACGGCGATGGGGGTGGGCTTTTCCATCATACTCGACCTCCTCATCTAGTTTGACTCAAACCATTCCTTGGAAAGCCTCTTTAAAACGTGTACTTGCACTCAAAAAAGCCTCTTTTTCAACAGCCCCTATTTTTAAACATCAAATCCAAATAAACCAAGCCTATGCAGACGCCTTACTCAAACATATCCCTCTTGAAACGACCCATCTTATTATTGCTCAATCGCTACTGCCTTTTCTCTATCAAGCTGGAGTATGTGCAGGAAGGACCTATGATGTTCTGATGAGTCGTCTTCCGTTTAGAGCTCTTCAAGCGCGTCTTGATACGTTAAAAACTCAATATACTCAAAGTCCAACATTAGCTGATTTTAGAGTGCCTTCTTTTTTAGAAGAGATGGAAGAAAACGCCCTAAAGAAAGCCCGTAGAATTATTACACCTCATCGAGAAATTGCTCAATTATTTGGCAATCAAAGCCGGCTATTGGAATGGAGCAATCCGCCCAAAACACCTGACTCTTCTTCCCAACCAATGTCTAAACATCCTCAAATAGAGCCAACTATTTTGCTTTTTCCAGCCTCCTTGGTTGCTCGAAAAGGTGCCTATGAATTAAAGAAAATCATATCCTCTTTAAATCAAAACTATCCCAATCAGTTTCGATTAAAAGTAATGGGAAAAGCAATTGAAAGCGAATCCTTTATCAAAGATCTTAAGTATACACCCTTTGATGGTCATTGGGATTCAATCGATGGAGTGCTCTATCCATCACATATCGAACATCAACCACGGATTCTTCTTAGAGCTTTATCTTTAGACATTCCTGTAATCACATCCTCAGTGTGTGGTTTAGACGAAAACCTTCAGTCTTTATCAATCAATGATCTTGAAGACTTAGAGGGATTTGTCAGATGGTGCGTTCAACTGGAAAAACGACATTAAAAATTACGTTTCTTAATTACTTATTAAATCAAGTAGATTTTTCCGATATTTTTTTAGTAAATCTAACAATATCTTGATAACCATCATATACCGATCCTATTTTCTTAAAAATATAATCGACAATATCAATATAAAATTGCATCGAAAAATTTTGTTAAGTCATTGGCCGTTGGGTTTTGAAGGGGTCGAGTTCTGGGGCAAGATTGGACGCATAAAGGCTTTTTTCTTACCCCCGAGAGATTTTGTTAAATTAGCATCCAATTTCTTCCAAGGGTCAACTGCATAGTCATCTAAATGCGGATCCAAATTATCCATATATTTACTCAATGTATCATGTTTGAGTTAAAAGAAACGGCGAAAGGAAGAACGCGTAAGCTGTCTTCCTGCTTTGGACTAAAAGAAATGGATGTCCAGAGATTGAGCGGTTCTCACGATGAATCTGAATCGAATCGTTTCGAGGCTTTGCAGCTCTTTGATGTTCGCATCAAATCTACAAAGAGAGAAACGGTCTCTTGTCAGTAGAACCCCCTGAATTTATCCATGGGCGTGACTCAGTTCCTCGAACATCTACGTTAACAACTAAAACAATCAATTCTCCATGTATATATTCATAAATAATTCTATATTCCCCATTCCTCTCTCTCCCGTTATCCTTTCCTTCATTCGAAATAGCCCCATCTCACACACAAACCCCACATAAAATTAATTAATCAAAACAATGACTGCTGAACACCATTCCTAAAGGTGAGACTCGAATCCGTAGACCCCAATTCTCCAAAAGAACTCACACCAATACCAAGAAGCCTTACGGACCGAACGCCCACGTCCGTTTTCAAAAGAAGTTGGTACGACACATCAAATAAGGACTGCTCATCATTCGTCTTCTGTTCGATGCTAATACATCTCGTTAGTTGCTCAAAATCCGAATATTTAACTTTTAAGGTAATGGTTTTGCCTTTTAACTCTTTTTTAACTAACAATTCAGAAACGCGTGCACTTATTTTATGCATCTCTTCTTTAAGTTTATCCAAATCGTTAATATCTTCAGAAAATGTTTTTTCTGCACTAAGCGATTTCCTTATTCGTTCTGTTTTAACGGGTCGTTCATCAAGGCCTCGACTCCTGTCATAAAGCCATCCAGCTAAACGTCTCCCAAGTTTCCGTTCAAGTTCCACGATATGAACTGGCCAAATTTCTTTACACACGTTAAACCCAAGACTATTTAACTTTTTCTCGGTGACAGATCCCACTCCAGGTATTTTTCGCAACGATAAATGTTCCATAAAACTCTTAGCTTTATGAGGAGGAACAACCGTAATTCCATTCGGTTTATTCATATCAGACGCAATTTTTGCGATGAGCTTATTGGGTCCAACACCAGCAGAACACGTTAACCCCGTATCTGAAAAAACCTCAGATCGTATCCGCTTCGCAATTTCTGTTCCATATAATTGATGTGCCGTCACATCTAAAAATGCCTCATCCAAAGAAAGAGGCTCTACAACATGTGTATATCGTTTAAATACGTCTCTAATTTGACTAGACACCGCTCTATATTTTTCTGAATTAGGTTTGATAAAAATAGCACTCGGACACCGTTTATACGCTTGAGAGGATGACATAGCAGAATGTATTCCAAACTTCCTAGCTTCGTAAGAACAGGTAGCAACGACACCTCTACTTCCAGGTTGCCCCCCTACAATGACCGGTTTCCCTTTTAAGGAAGGATTATCACGAACCTCAACAGCCGCATAAAAACAGTCCATATCTATATGAACAATTTTTCGCTGAAGTAATGTCGGGTGAATACTGGTATTTTCCATTGTAAGGTTATTTTCTCTTAATTTTGGAATTTATAGTACCCATCTATTCATTCCATTTCCTAAACATTTGAACCTAAGATCGTCTTTATCGGAAACCAATGTGTCAAAACACATGAGAAACGACACCATTTCTCAAAAATCAGGTCTTATGATTAACAAAATGCCCGAACAACAACTCGCTTAGGCGCCGGATACCCTTCTATCGTTTTAGATGGATCGGACGCATCCAATCCCTCAGAAATTCCAGAATACTCCCCTGCCCAATCCAGCTGTTTCGACTGTTCCTCAGGTACCGTAACAAAAACCTCTCCCACTTCAATTTTTTTGTATCCCGCGAGCAATAACCAAGATTTCAATACACTCACCGACGGAATAAAATAAACATTCGGCATCTTCGCATAAACAGCCTCTTTGGGAGACAAACAAACATCCTCTTTAGAATCGATAACCAAGGTTTCTAAAACCAAACACTGCCTCTCTTTCCCAATTTTTTTAAGTATCGATAAAAGTTCAAACGGATGCCGATGATGGTATAAAATCCCCAAACATAAAATCGTATCAAACACCTGGTTCAATGGTTCCAAATCTTGAAACCCAAGGCTCAACATATGCATAGAGGATTCGTTACTAAAATGCTTCAACACTAAAAACTGGAAATAATAAACAAGGGTGGGATCGATGCCAACAAGCTGTTTCGGTAGATATTCCATTAATCTAAGCAAATAATAGCCAGAATTACTGCCAACATCTAAAACAACTTTATTTTTAATGTCGTCTTCTACTAAACCCAATCGATTCCATTTCAAGTCACAATCCCATTCGGTTTTAACAGAAACATCTAAGATATCAAACGGACCTTTTCGCCATGGACCCAATTTTTTCAATAATTGTTCTAATACTGCCAATCGTTTTATCGATAATTTTTCGTCTCCAAAAAACGCAGGAACAGCTCCATTTTTCCAAGTTGTAGCAGCAAATTTTTGGACCGCTTTAAAAATATCGTCGTACCGAACAGCCATCGAATGATCAAATTTTGTACGCTGTGTGGATAATGCGTGGACAAAACTCGACATATCGCTATGTTTTAAATAAGGTATTAAAGCAGTTAAACAAGCGAAATCATTCTGGTAAACTAAGTAGTAAGGTGGCTTTTTCATTGGTTAAGAAACTCCTCTTTAAAGAAAATTTGAAATTTTTTTTCATTTTAATCGATAATTAAGAAGAGGTACATCGCATATATGGCAATTTTAAATCTTGATTCACTTCAGCTTTGGTTATCAAAGCTATATAAAACAGAAGAAAAAACCCCAACGATTAACGATTGGGACGACAGTTTTTCGGACGTTACACCCACTGACTTTTATCAGTCCAATAGCCTTGCAATCACAGAGCCTTATCTTCAGCAAAAACTCATGTATAGCCTTAATAGAATGGGTACTGATACGTTATCAGAACAAGATGCAGAAAATTCCTTTGACTACATCCAATATGGTCCAGACAATTTAGACCCTTCTCAAATCGAATCCATGACCTATTTTTTAGAGACGATAACACGTAACGATTGGCCCTCCAAATTAAACCTCACTACAGCAGATTTAAAACAAATAGAAACATACAAACGTAATCTGCCTAAACCATCCGAATTCGACGAGTCTCTACTTAAAGATATCAGAGACGTTGCTATCCAAAATTCAGACCTCAGTTTGACCGAAATTGCATTTAGAAAAAAAGCATACCTGGTTGACCCGGATAGTTCAGCTATTCAAACAATCGTCGATTCTCTTTTTAAAAACGGAACATTATCCGAATCGGCATCCATCAAAGACATTGCAAATGCTATCGGAACTTATGTACAAACAACCTATGACTATAGGCCTGACTCAAACGGAGAAGATGTTTGGAACGACGTGCAAACAACCATCAATGCCGGAGAAGGTGACTGTGAAGATTTAACAATATTAATAGCGTCTCTACTAATGAACGCTCTAAAGCACAAAGGCTATTCAGATAGCGAGGTTAGAACGTTAGTTACAGTCTCTGCTGGAAAACTTACCGTCGATGGCGGTGAAGTCGGTCATACATTTGTAAAATTTGCAGATTCATTAGGTCAACCTGCAAACTGGGCATTAGATGCGACATCTAAATCAGAAGCCGTAAGTTTTTCTTCCTTAAATTTTCATGAGGTCTTCGCCTTTAATGACCGAGTGTGGACTACCGTTGATACGATTGACCAAGATTTTCAAACGGCCTACGAAATTAAAGATCTCGATCTCTTTTTAGCCGAATTAGAAAGTAGTTACGACGACCTTTATTATCAAGCAAGTAAACCACTTATCGAGGTTTGGTCTTACGATTATGATAGCTTTGTCAGTGATCGAGACACTGCAATACGACTATACACTCAAACAGAACTCTACGACTTAGCTTCAGAAAATGGAGGTTCTCTTCCTTCAGGAATTCATACACGATCATTAGAAGATTATCGAAAAGAAGGTGATTTAACCGTATCTCGTAGTGTTTACACCCCCTACACAAAAGTAGGTGAGAGGTGGGTAAAATCCGATCCAATCATGGACTATTTTTGGACAGTCGAAACCCATGAACTCCAATTTAATACAGACGACGTTGATACACCCGATACCGTTAGCACGGGGTCCGTTGTTACAATAGAAGCTGGAGACTCAAGCGGTTCTGTATCAGGAGCTGGCCAAGAAATAGCAGTTACAACAACGTTAGCAGAAGAGTTAAAACCTTCCTCATTTTCCGGGCTCTACCACACAGCGCCAGATATTTGGGCGAACCTAATCGATTTAGGGTATATAGATGCCGTCGGTAATGTAATAGCGTCAAAAATAGATATGCCTATCAACGCAGATGACTTTATACCACTCGATTTCGGCTCACCTCTTTTTATTGCTTCCCAATTTGACGGATTAGGTGCCAAAGGTGGAACCGACATTTTTAATGAACTAAAATTAATGGGTGTTTTAGATTCAAATGGCAAAATTACATCTATCTTTAACCCAAGTTCATTCTCTATGTCTAACACCTTTTCTTCCTATACCGACGATGTAAAAAATATTTTAGATTTTAGACTTACATCTGACGACCTAAAAACACTTGCACAATCAGTAAACCAAACAGGGTCCAGCTTATTCACATCCCTAGAGAATGAAGGGTATATAGATTCGTACGGGCATATAACAGATAGACTAAATCCTCTTGGCTCAATTCTTTTACCTCCACCATTTAGTGGGTTAGCTAATGCCGTTCAGGATGTTTTATTCGCTACTGCGCAGCCTTCAACCGACAATATATTAGCCTCTTTACTTCTTTCTAAAATTTTAGACGACAATCAATTTATCCAATCTGGATTATCGGGATCAACCTTAACCGCCGCACTAACAGCCTCTATTTATGGTACTCCATACGAAGGTTACGAAAGCGCACTATCCGACTTGCTTAACGCAAAAAATGGAAGTAATCCTCTGGCAGACCTTGGTGATACCTATTCCACATTAATTACAAACAGCGACGGTATCTCACAAGAAGAGAGAAACGCAATTTTAGATATTTTAAGAGACCATTTACCATTAACAGATTCAGATGGAATTCCAGTGGCTCCAG
>JABIQV010000169.1 GCA_018699495.1 bacterium
CTAAATCAGTATCCTTATTTTTTTGATACAAATCGTCGAAGTAGGGGTCCAATCCAAAAGCAGTTAAGTTAGGCATTTTATGATGATATCAAACAATATATCTTTCTTCTAATATAGAAGAACGCAATAACCTAAAAAATCGTTTTAACAACAAGTCTATCCGTTAATCGTTTCCATTCAACACTTAAAATTTGATAATTAATTTTTCGTTCAATCTCATCTAATCTTAACGAATCAAACCTATTTACAGCCCCAATATAGTCATTAAGAGTGACCTTCCCAAATGAATAGTTTTCAGATTCCGCATCTAATATTTTTCGGGCTAATTTTCGCTTTGAAGAAGCAATAGCTATCAAACGTTTTTGAGTAACAAGAGACGCGTAAATATTTCGAATCGTTGTAATTAGTTCCCGTTCATCCGTCAATGTTTGAACGTCCATTTTTAACGCATTTAATTTCGAAAGTTCATAGTCTGCCTTCGCAGACTTATTGTGTAGCGGTAAATTAAACGATAATCCGACATTTCCATAAGTCAAAGATTTATTAAAAAGGGTAGCAGACAAGCTAACAGAGGGTAGCAAATCCCGAATTGCTCTATCTACGTCCAGGGACGTCTCAGATTTTATCTTAGAAAATAAGTCAAACGTTCGACTTTCCTTTTTTATTATCAATAATTCTTCGTTAAACGAATTAGGTAACGTATCCAAAACTATGGATCGTTCGGGAAGAACCTCTCTTGAGCTAGTCTCGTTAATCACGCGTTTAAGTTGTCTGCTTGTCTCAAAAAAATTAGCTTTAAACCGAATAACCTGCTCGTTTTTTGTCAAAAGTTGAAGTTCTAATTTATTGACATCTGTATCATTCGCAATCTTACGCAGTTTTCTATTTTTAATACTTTCCAAAACCTTTGTATTTTCTTTAAATGAGGATACCGCCTGTTGCAACCCTTCATACTGACTTATCCACGAATAATATAAAACGATAATCTCTGCCATATAATCTTCGTACGCTTCAACTAATTGGAACCGAGCGATATCCAATTTAATGTCTGCAATTTCGGTATCCAGTTGAACGACCTTTCCAAACGCATTCCTCGCTATATCCTGAGAAAACGAGAAACTAGTCGATGCAGTCGTGTCACTACCCTCAGAAAAGGTATAAGAAGACGTATATAGTTGACCTTGATTAGGTAGCGTTTTTGATAATAATAACGTCGTATCCTTAATCATTGATCCTGTTAAAATTTCATACTCAGACTCACCGGTTAACAAAAGCTCAGAAACAGTTACATTTGAATCTTTCCAATAGGTAAATTTATACGTTTCCAAAAGCATTGAATGAAACGTTGTATCATTTTTAATCGCACTTATAATAAAGTCATCGAGAGTTATAATTAGAGGCGTAGGTGTCTCCAAAACAACTTCTTTTTCTTCTTGTTTAAGCACATCTGATACATTAGAAGGTCCAGTAATTAAAGATGTAGGTGTGCGTTCGACCATATCCTTTAATTTAGAAATAGCTTCAATATCTTTAATATTTGAAGGATATGCCAACGTAGAAACTAAATGATGACCATCTGAAACTTTAGCCTCTAATTTAGACACAGATCCCGTTTCAAAATTAAAGCCAAGAAAACAGCATGCAGCAAGTATTAGTATGCCTGATCGTTTTGGCCGAAAAGCAGAAATAATAGTCTTAAAATCATACTCGACCATAAACAAACAAGGGGTTAATAGTAGTGTAATAAAAGTACCGAAAAGTAGTCCCCAAGCAAGCGCGATCATCATATCTGATACCATAACGTCAGTCCCCAAAAGTCCATAAGCCGTTGGCATAACGCCAGCTACCGTTGTTAACGTCGTTAAAAGAATAGCTCGTAATCTCGTTTTCGCAATAGATGCCGTATATGACACCATATCCTGAGGAAGCTTTTTTAACCCATCCAGTTTATTAAGCATAACAATCGCATCGTTCACCACAACACCTAACATTCCTAAGGACCCAATAGCAGCATAAAAACCAAATGAGGTTTTACCATGAAAATAAAAAGCCAATATAACACCAATAATACCGAAAGGTATGACCATCATAATTCTTAACGGCTTAAATATTGAGTTAAATAATATAGATAATACGAAATAAATAAGTGCCAATGCCGTCGAAACACCAATAAACAAATCACGTTTTGAATCTCTCGTATCAACGACTTCTCCAGAAAAATGAAGTTGAGAGGACGGATAGTTAGCCAATAATTTTGGAAAAATAGTAGCCTCCATTAATTCAGCAATTTCCAAAGGACTGTCCTTCACATCATCCGCCAAATCCGCATAAACAAAACTACTTCGTTTATGGTCCTCACGTCGAATAGATCTCTTGGCCTTAATAACATGTAGATTAACCAAATCTATTAACGGAACTAAATAATTTTGTCTATTTTCTACTGGAACAGATAAAGATTTTTCTATCGTTTCTCTGTAAATATCATTAACACTCAACTTAACATCCACTTCTTCATCATTTCTAAAAATTGTATATAAAAGAGTTCCATTCAAAACCGTTCGTAAGGTAGAAGAAATTGTTAAGGGAGTAACCGACAACCGCTTAAGCTGACCTTGATCATAATCGATAATATACTCGTTTCTAAGGGGAACGACATCTTGTTCAACTGAGACAAAACTAGGATTATTTTTTAGTGTGGTAGTTAATAAATCAACTAAATCACCACGTTTTAGATCATCATTTTCCTGAACAACAATTTCAAAGGTACTACCCGATGATTGTCCAAAGCGAGTTTTCCTAAATTTCATATTCTTTAACTGTTTTAAGTCTTTAGAAAAAAGCTTAATTTCTTCAATAAGAGTTGCAAGAGATTTTTCACGTTCATCAAAAGAGACAATTTCCATCGTTATTCTAAACTGATTTTCCTGAGCAACATGCCCACGTCGTCCCCGTGAAACACTTGTACGTACGCCAACCCCTTCTTTTCCAATATAAGTCCGTAAAAATTCTTCTAGTGGTTGAATCGCCAATGCAGTGTCTTTCGACGATCTCGCGCCATCAACTTCTCCCGATAAAACAATTTCTCGAGACTCCTGCCTAGGAAACATAACAAATTTAAACTCTGTTTTAAGCAAATAACCAGAAAAGACTAATACGGAACAAAAAACAACAAAAACAAGATACCGTTTTGGAATAATAACTTTTAAAACCTTTTCATACACAGATTCCCATTTTTCAAACCAAGGTTTTGTAATTTTCATAGACTGTGTTTTCGACTTAGAAAACATAACCATATGAGCGGGTAAAAAGAAAAATGATTCTAATAAACTTGAAAGTAACATAAGAAATATGACAGGAGGGATAAATTTAACAAAACTTCCAAATCGACCTGAAAAGAAAAGTAACGGTAGAAATGCAGCGCAAGTCGTCAAAACGCTTGCGAAAATTGGAGCAATAACTTCCTTCGTCCCATTTAAGGCAGCCTCACGTAAAGACTCCCCAGAATTTAAATGCCTCGTAATATTTTCTGCAACAATAATGGCATCATCAACAACTATTCCCAAAACAATAATTATAGCAGCCAACGTAACGCCGTTAATCGTGTACCCAAAAAAATAACCCCCAATCAACGTAAAGCAAAGTGTAAAAGGAATCCCTAACGCTACCCAAAACCCAGATCGTTTATTTAAAAAAATAAATAAAGTTATCAAAATTAATAGGAATCCCATTGCCCCATTCGACGCTATAATATTTAGCCTGTTTCTAACATCAATCGATTCATCATCTAAAAAAGTTAACCTTATAGTCGTATTATCTAACGTGTAATTTTTGTAATCACCAGCTACCTTTTTAACTGTATCTAAAGCATCTAATATCCCATACCTCGTATTCTTAACGACATTTAATAAAACGGCTTCTCGTCCATTAACTTTATATATCGATACGACATCTTCAAACCCATCCGAAACCGATGCAATTGCAGCCAATTTCACTGGTCGGCTATCAAACCCTCCTTGAATAACCAAATCATCAAGTTTTTTCTTTGTAGCTAATTCCGACAAAACAGTCACTTGCTCGTTACGCCCGGATTTTAATGTGCCAGAAGGAGCCCTTACATGATTTTGCTTAATTTCTTTGGAAATTGTATTCAAGGAAATTTCGTAACGAGTAAATAGGGTAGGGTCTGCCTTAATATTTATTTCTTCTTTTAAGTAACCACTCCGTCTCACTTCAAAAATTTCTGGTTGAGACATTAATTTATTTTCAAGGCCTCTAACATACGCTTGTAATTCGCGCCGTGAAGCAACATCCAAACTATTTTTAGACTCATTATATAATGCAATATCAATAATTGCTTTTTTAGAGGTTTCAAATACTCGAACACTAGGGTCTCTAATAATCTCAACAGGAAGTTGAACACTAGATACCTGATTTTGAATCTCAGTCACTGCCTTATCAATATCTTTGACAGTTCTATCAAGTTCTACAGAAATTGAACTACTTCCTTGTCCCGTAGAACTCGTTATTCTTTGAACACCATTAATTCCTTGAAGAGCTTCTTCCAAAGGTTTAGTAACATAAAATTCTACATCCGCAGCAGATGCACCAGAATAAACGGTAGAAACACGAACAGTATTGAAAGTTATATCTGGAAGTTCTTCTTTATTTGTAGCATTCCAGGCAATTATGCCACCACAAAAAATTAATAGGGTCAGTAAATTGATTAAAAAATGCCGATTGATAAAATATTTTATTAAAGAAACCATGCTAGTAGGACATCTATTATAATAGTATCGATACTGAAATACTAATCGTTACTTAACGATTGCCATCTTTGTCCCGAGGAGCCGATCGATGCCCATCCGATTTTCCATATCTATTTTGAGAAGATGACCGATTCCCGTCTGCGCCGTCACGTCGTTGATTTGAAGGCGAATTTCCTTCAGATGACCCACTTCTATTATAGGAAGACGATCGATTTCCATCCGAATTTCCATATCTATTTTGAGAAGAGGACCGATTCCCGTCTGCGCCATCATTGCGTCTATATGGAGCCGAATTCCCTTCGGAAGAACCACTCCTATTATAGGAAGACGATCGATTTCCATCCGAATTTCCATATCTATTTTGAGAAGAGGACCGATTCCCGTCTGCGCCATCATTGCGTCTATATGAAGACGAATTTCCTTCA
>JABIQV010000170.1 GCA_018699495.1 bacterium
TAGATGAAAAAAGCAATTTAATCCAAATAAAAGAAAAATACTCGTATAGTAAAAATAAAATGGAATCAAATCATTCTGTAGGACTATATTATTTTAAAAAAGCCTCTTATATAAAACGATATTTCAATCAACTTATAGAGGAAAAACAAACTATTAACAATGAATACTACGCTAGCCTCCCCTACAATTATATGGTTCGTGATTCACTGACTATAAAAATTTATAACGAAGTTCACCATTTCTGCCAGTGGGGCACGCCCCAAGATCTCGAAGAGTACCTCTTTTGGGCCAATTCAATAAAAGGCCAGTCGTGATGAACATTGTTATTCCTATGGCAGGGCAAGGGAAAAGATTTTTAGATAAAGGCTACAGTGTTTCAAAACCTCTCATCCCAGTTACACATCTAAAAACAGGTAAAGAACTACCTATGGTTGTGGCGGCAATCAAAGATTTACCCGGATCAGAAAACACCAAAAACAAAATTATATGTATCGAAAGAAATTTTCACGAAAAGGCCTGTTTAAACCAATATTTCAAAAATTCAACATTTATTTCCGTCGACTACTTAACCGAAGGTCAAGCGTCGACCTGTTTATTGGCAAAAAAGCTTATTGATAATGACGACGAGTTACTAATTGGTGCTTGTGACAACGGATTAATATTAGATTTAGAAAATTTGGAATCCAGAAAGAAGGGGGTAGACGCGTTAATTTTCACCTATAGATACCACAACCTTGTTCTAGAAAATCCAAATGCACATGGTTGGGTTACAGTTGGAAAAAACAAAAAAACAGTTACTGCCATTTCCGTCAAAAAAGCTATCAGTAAAAGTCCAGAAAAAGACCATGCAATTTCTGCAGTATTTTGGTTTAAGCATGGACGTCACTTCGTTCAAAGCGCCGAACAAATGATACGGTCCAATGACAGAGTAAACGGAGAATTTTACGTCGACCAAGCCTTGTCACATGCTCTTAGTTTAGGGCTAAACATAGAAATCTTCGAAATTGATAAGTATTTATGTTGGGGAACGCCCAAAGATTACGAAACCTATCAAAAAACGATTAAATACTGGCAACAATTTGTCAAATCTGAAAGCTGGACTAATGAATAAAACACCTTCTCTATCTATAATTATTCCTTATTATAACGAAGAAAAAAACATTCGTCCGACTATAGATCGTTTGCTCGAGTGTATTAAAGAAACTAACGCAGTGAATACAGAATTTATTTTGGTGAACAATGGATCCACGGATAACTCTGCTCATATTTTCCAAGACATATTAAAAGAAAACAAAAATTTTCAAAGACTTAAAGTAGTAACGGTTGAACGAAACCAAGGGTATGGATACGGTATTTTATGTGGTCTAAGAGAAGCTAAAGGTGACGTATTAGCGTGGACTCATGCGGATATGCAAACAGACCCAAAAGATGTATTTGACGCTTATTGGCTTTACATGAAAAATTGTGGGAATCATAATAAGGACCTTATAATTAAAGGTAAACGAAAAAATAGAAAATTCTTGGACGCTTTTTTTACCTGGGGTATGCAATTATTTACATTGAGTTTATTAAATATAAAACTAGATGACATTAATGCTCAACCAAAACTTTTTTCCCGAAATTTTTACACCTCTTTTGTTAAAAAAACGGCTCCTTATGATTTTTCATTAGACTTATTTCTATTATGCCAGGCCAAAAAACATAATTTGAATATAATTGACTTTCCTGTTTACTTTTCAAAGAGACTCTATGGCCAAGCAAAAGGTGGAGGGAATTGGAAAACTCGCCTACGTCTTATAAGACGAACAATTACATATATTTATGAATCTAAAAATACATATTAACTGGTCGTATATCCTGACTTTCGCCATCATATGGTGTTACACATTAAACGCTGGAGCTTTATTTCCTTTTAGTCTCCCCCTCTTTGTCTTTATGACAGCAATTATACTTATTATTTTATTTATTACATTAAATTTGTCGAATATACCTGGGTTTAAAACGACAATTTTGGTACAACGAAAAGATATAATTTCGTTTTCTCTATTTTTTTCTATTATGACAATACTTTCGTTATCGAACTTATTGACCGACTTATCTGGTGACCAAATCATCCATTCTATTGAGTCCCAACACCATTTTATTTTCTTTCTCGAAAACATAGGACGTCGACTTTCTATTATCCAAGATATTCCTTTCAAATATTTATTATATTTCCTAAACATTCTATCTTTATTCGGACTTTATTTAATTATTAAAATTCCAAAAATAAAGCGTATTGTTTTTAATATATGGGGATTGTCATTTTTAACTATCCTGTTTAGAAGTCTCTTTTTCATGATAAAAACCGAGGCAATCCACCCTCCTCTTAGACTTTTCCCTATCTGGCTTTCATCTTCTATTTTTGGACCCTTTACATTTTCTTTCAGATTCCCTCAACTTTTCGGACTAATTATTTTCATGTGGTTTTTCCATCGTCTTCTTTCTACGTCTTTTTCATATTGGTCA
>JABIQV010000171.1 GCA_018699495.1 bacterium
ACTAATTGAACCAAAGAATTTTCACTATTATAAACGGCTACAATGACAGAATAAACTATCGCCACACTTAGCTTTTCTTCCAAAACCGCATTTCCAAAGAAACACGGGTCTCGTCCCCAAAATTTGCAGCTCCCCCATGAATCATATATGGCGAAAACACCAAAACCTCATTTTGATTGACGATCGGCCGAATAAGTTTAAACTCCCGTTGATTTACCTGTACTACAGCAGGAACTGTATAATTAATTCCATTAATTTTCGCACCAGGCAAAGACTTAGAAATAGATTTTTCTGATAACCACTGACTTCCCGGTAAAAGAGATAATGACGATAATTTATTGTTGCCACATAGAGGAACATAAATGTTTACAGCATGTTTTAACCTAGGAATCCAAACATCTTTATGGGGAGGATTAAAGTCAAAAGATCCAGGGCGTACAATTCTAAAATGAAAAACAGAAGGAGTAAACGCAGACTCAGGTGTCAATTGATGTCCCATAATTTCGCTTATTTTTTCCAGAATCAAATCAAACCCAAGCTCCTTATGATTATTGACTAAAAAATACTGCATTGTTTTAACTAAATTCAAATGAATATCTTGAGTTAACCCTGGGATAGCATGGTAATTTTTCAGTCTAAATTCTTTCGGAACATCGAGACCTAAGTTTTTTAGTTCACAAGACATATAGTCCCATAAAAAGCACCTTAACGAATCTAACAATTCCTCACTCAAAAATGGTTGAACCGTATAGCCATCTTTTTCCCAAAACAGCCCATCAACAAGGTCACATTCATTGTCAATTAAAACAGTATCAACACCGCAACTAACATTCCCCAAAACGGAAAAAGATATTTTTTGATCATCAATAAAATAAAAATAGGTTTTTAACTTAGACTTATCCATTTGTTTGAAGCAACGTTACAAGGTGTTTAACCGTATCGATAACATGTCTCACTTCTTTCTCGGTAATATTTGATGAAAGAGGTAACGATAATGTTTGCCTAGAAATAAGACCTGAATTTGGAAATTCAGAATCCCGTAACCCATAAGTATTCTTATAATATGGCTGTAAATGTAATGATTCAAAGTGAATACCTGTGCCGATACCCGCTTCTTTCAAGGCCTTTCGAAATTCATCCCGACTAAACCCAGAAACAGATTCATCAATCAATAGCGAGTATAAATGATAAGCATGTCTACCACCCGCTACTCGATCACTTGGTAGTATAAAGGGCAACTCTTTAAACGCATCATTGTACCGACAAAAAACAGATTGTCTCATAGACAATCGATCATCAATTTTTCTCATAATAGAGACACCTAAAGAAGCGGCCAAATCCGTTAAATTAAATTTAAAGCCAATATCTTCTACTTTATAATGGTCTGAAGACTCGGTTCGTTCCCAAGGCATAGGAGAAATACCCAGGTAAGCTTTTCTTTTTACATATGCTGCCATATCCGATGAATCAGTTATCACCATTCCGCCTTCTCCAATACCAATAGACTTCGTAGCATAAAAACTAAAACATCCCGCATTCCCAATAGTGCCTACAGGAACCCCTTTATACTTAGCCTCAAGAGCATGGGCACAGTCCTCAATAACAAATAAATCATGCCGTTTAGCAACGTCCATAATTGCATCCATATCACATGGAAATCCCGCAACATGAACCACAATAATAACTTTTGTGCGTGACGTAATCGCCCTTTCAATTAAATCTGCCGTCACAAGAAACGATGGATAATCGCAATCAACAAATACAGGGGTTCCACCTGCAGAAATTACGCTATGCGCGGTTGAACAAAATGTCATTACAGGAACGATAACTTCATCATCCCTACTTAAATTAAAACTTGATAAACTTAGAAAGAGAGCGGCCGAACAACTAGTTAACGCTATCGAATGAGAGGTACTCTTATATTCTTTGACGGAATTTTGAAATTGCTGAACCACTGTTCCAGTACCTATCCACCCAGACTTCAACGTTGTAATGACGGCCTCTATATCTTCAGAATCTATATGGGGTTTGCCGAATATAATTGAAGGTACATTCATGACAATAAATTTAACATAATTCAAACATCCTTTATAGCCCCTCCTCCAACCCTCCCTTACCTAGTTAGCTTGCAAAGTACATACTTCTCGTTTCTGTAGATGGGTTCCCACTCGTCACCAAATACTCGCCTATCATTCAAAAAAAGAATATGTGTAATAGGACTTATTTTATTTATTCTCTTTAGTATATTTCTTGATTGAAAGAGTCCAGATGCATAAAACTCTTCGGCAAGCTGTAACCGTTTATACCATTCTAGACCAGCCCAATTTTCCCAAGGGAAAAACTTAAAATCTACAAATACGGCCGATCGAGAGTTTACACGAAACAAACTCGTTCGAGGTGGAACCAAATAAACGTCTCCCCCTTCATTATGAGCTTTTACATAAGAAATAACTCCATAAAGTCCTTTTTTCGACATTTTTTCATTATAGTCAGAACGCATTGTGTTCAAGCCGAACGATATAGAAAACAAAGAACACACGACGAAAAACAACAAAACAAAACAACTAACACCCTTTTTCAAATGACTATGCCAAGAACTCGACATTTTAAGCACCCCACTAAAACAGTAATACCCAATAATAGCCGTACTAAGAGGTGTCAAAACTGCCATTATTCGCCATGGAACAATAATAGCTAAAAAAGAGCTCCTTGTAACAAATTGGAGAAACGTTAATCCCGCCCCCATTACAAAGCATCCCCCCATTACAACTGCCAATCGAGATCGTTTAACAATATAGAGGCTAAATACAAAGAATAAGACCCTCATTCCGACATCCCAAGAAATCCAATTCGACACGACCTGACTATCTGCTGCCCGAACATTCCTAAAAACAGACATAGCTTCGTCACTAGCTTGTAAAACAACGTACATTGAATAAAAAACCGTCGGTAACAAACATACAAGACTTAATACAGTAAGTTTTATAGCTACCTGTTTATTCTTTTCAGCAAAAAATATATACAATATGTATACTGCCATCAAAAAACAGGCGGCAGCGCCCGATGCTGGGTGAAAAAGAACACATATTAAAGGAAAAATAATTGCAAAATAGTACTTCTTTTTTAAAAACATAAAAATAGAAACGAGCAACAAAATATCAAACGAGCTAGGAATAAAATGAGTCGTTATTAAATACTGATTTGCAACACCCCTGAAAAAGTTTTTAGGGTGAAATAAATCAGACCAACTAAAAAAACTAGCTGCCCATTTAGAGTGGATAACGATTAAAAATAAATACGTAAAACTCAACGGAATCCACCGACGTTTAACGGATAAACTCTCTGAAACAATCCCCAACAAGGAAAAAACATAGACTCCCATAAATAAAAAAATAAAAAAATAAAAAACAAAAGGATGTAAAAAGTGAAGACATAAATAAACAAAGGTCATAAATACGGGATAAAGAGGACGCGTAGATGCAAGCCAATCATCAGACAAAAAACCTATATCAGCCTTAACCATCGCAAGATAAAAATACGTTAGCTGGTCACTAACGTAAAGAGGATCTATCGTCATAGATAACGAAAAAAATAACACACAAAAAAAGGCGCCTAAAAAAAGAAATACTTTACACAAAAGTGAGTAACTCCATTAAAAATAATCAACTATACGATGTCTTAATTTTAAACAAATCCAAATAAAAAGAAAACAAATGAAAAAACTATATATCCATTAGAAATCAAGGTAAACTAAAAAAAATGAAACAAAAAAAAGTGTCTTTATATAAAAAAAGTAAATGGTTTATTTTATTTGCAAAAAAAACGTTATCAATCATAGAAAATAGTATCCTCTTATTTTCTCCTTTAAAAGGGTCTTATTTTCAAAAAACAAATTGGCCCCTACTCACCCTATTAGAACAAAATTCATCGCTCATCATCAATGAATGGACATCTCTAAAAAAAATACACACAAAAAACATACAAGACATTACTATTTACGATGCAGCTCTTACTACGGACGATAAATGGCAAGTCGAATCTTTAATGATTATGAGCAAAGATTCCAGACTTTCTCATAAAAGATTTGAAACCACCTACAACTTATTAAAGTCTATTCCTGGAATGCAAAATATATTCTTTTCCGTTTTAGACCCCGGCAAAAAAATCGCCCCTCACAGAGGTATATACAGGGGGCTAATCCGGACTCATCTAGGAATAATTACAGCAAAAAACAACGAAGACTGTTGGATCGAAATAAATGGAGTTCGAAAAAGCTGGGAAGCATCAAAAGCATTTGCGTTCGACGACGGACTTACACATAACGTAGAAAACAATACAGATGAACCTAGAATTATTTTAATTATCGATGTAGAACGTCCCTTTTACAAAGGAATTGCTATCCTTAACAAATTCGTCATCTGGGTATTATCCGAATCATCATACATTAAAAACATTCGAAAAAACTGGACAACTCTTTCTACTCAATAAGTCATTTAAAACCAAATAAATATCATCTAATCAATTCAATTTTCAGCTCGCCCAAAACTTGAATAATCTTCACACAACCAGGTAAACTAATTAAATGAAAAAAATATCAAAAGAGGCCAATAAGAAAAAATACACTGTAAAAGGATTTGCCTTTATAGGCAGAACATTTGACGAATACAAACAAATGTTTGAACTCTCAGCCACCGACCTTCAATCCAATTCATTCCTAGATTGTCCTGGCGGATCTTGCAGTTTTACGGCAGAAGCAACCAAACAAAATATCGAGGCCACTGCGCTAGATATTGAATATGGAAAATCACCGGATATATTCAAAACAATTTGCGAAAACGAAACAAAAAAAATTAAAATAGGGTTCTCTGATGCAAAAAGTCTATTTAGATGGGATTATTATAAAAATTTAGACAATTTAATTTCTATTCGAGAAACCGCAGCTCGCTTATTTTTAAACGACTACGTGGATAACCCAACTAATTATAATCAATGTACACTTCCATCCATACCCTTGAACGATGACAGTTTCGACATTGTTCTTTCAGGACATTTTCTATTTTTATATGCCGATAGACTTCCCTTTGAATTTCACTTAAAAACAATTGAAGAACTCTTAAGAGTTTGTAAAAAAGAAATCAGAATTTACCCATTAATTGGGCTAGATGGAAAACGTTATCCTGAACTAGATGCGCTTTTAGAAATTTTAAAAACAAAAGGATTTTCTCCAAGCATAAAAAAAATAGACTTTGAATTTTTAAAAGGAAGCAACCACTTACTCATCATTAAAAAGCATTAAAACAACCTCCCTATTTCTAGAGAAATGATATAATTAGTTTGAATTCAAATAACAAACTAAAATCGCCTATATTAAAGTCAAAAGGAAAACTAAATTGAACGCTTTATTTACAACACCTCTTCTTCCAAGCCTATTATTTATAGGACTAACCATCTTTCTTTTCTCATTTATTTCCTTTTGTCTAAAAATAGGGTTCCGAACGCACCCAAACCTAGCGTTCCTTCTAAAAATCGAACTCCTCATTTGGATAACAACCATTGGGGCCCTGAGCATTTTTGGGTTCTTCACTAAATTTGACACCGTCCCACCCAGATTTTTCTTCATAGTAGTGCCTGTCCTTCTTTTATTATTGTTCCTTACAAGATCAAAATCCGTTCAACCATTTTTCTCAAACGTACCCCAAACCTGGTTAATAGGAATACAAACATTCCGAATTGTTATGGAACTCATTTTATGGATACTTGCAAAACAGCATATTGCACCCGAGCTTATGACATGGAACGGGCGTAATTTCGATATTATTATAGGCCTAACAGCACCCCTAATCGTTTACACTTGTTTTACCTTAAACTTATTTAAACCAACCATCCGAAATGAGATCGTATTAATTTGGAATTTTTTGGGAATAGCGTTGCTAGGAAATGTTGTTGTAAATGGAATTTTGGCAGCACCAACCTTATTTCAAGTGATCCAAACCGTTCCAGAAAATACATTTATAGGATCGTTTCCTTACACGTGGCTCCCAGGTTTTATTGTACCGACTGCCCTATTTTTTCATATCATGTCCATTAGAAAATGTTTAAAAGGTTTCAAAAACAATGCTTAATTATAAAGATATAACAAAGTCGCAAGTATCAGACTCCGGACTCGCACTATTATTTATATGCCTGCTCGCAGCAAC
>JABIQV010000013.1 GCA_018699495.1 bacterium
ACTTTCATGCGTTCGATATCTTTTTCACCGTGTTTAAGCGCCTCTATACTCGCCCATTGAGAAGGGGTTGTCGGATTTGACGTCGAATGGCTTTGAATTTTGCTCATCCCTTTTGCCACGTTTACTGGGGCCGCGCAATATCCAATTCTCCAGCCTGTCATTGAATAAGCTTTAGAAACGCCATTAATAACTATTGTCTGATTTTTCAACGACTCAGAAAGGGTCGCTATACTTATATGTTCTTGTCCTGAATAAACAAGTTTTTCATAAATTTCGTCAGAAAGAATCGTAATATTATTTTCTTCTAAAATAGGAGCTAAGGCATTTAACTCATCTCTACTATAAACCATTCCTGTAGGATTTGATGGCGAATTCAACATTAAAATTTTTGTTTTAGGCGTAATCGCAGCTTTTAAAATAGACGGTGTTAATTTAAACGATGTTGACTCGTCTGCTTCTACGATAACTGGAGTTCCGCCTGCAAGTCTGACTTGGTCAGGATAACTCACCCAATAAGGACTAGGAATAAGAACTTCGTCCCCTGCGTCGACTAGCGCTAATAATAAATTATAAATTGTGTGCTTTGCACCACAAGAAACAACAATATTTTCAGGTTTATAGTCCAAGCCCTGGTCGGCCTTGAATTTTTCGCATATTGCTTCTTTTAACTCCTGAATACCTGCAGCTGGTGTATATTTTGTCTTGCCATCATCAATTGCTTTTTTCGCGGCTTCTTTAATAAAATCAGGGGTATCAAAATCGGGCTCCCCCGCTCCAAATCCAATCACGTCTTGTCCACTAGCTTTTAACGACTTTGCCAGACTCGTAATTTCCATTGTTATTGATGGCTCAATTGCATTTGCCAATTTTGACGTTTTTATTACATTATTATTTGAATTTGTATTGTTCATTTGGACCCCGTCCTTTTTAGTTTTCTTTTTTTGAATATGGACTTCTAGAAATAAATATCAGTCCAATCACAATAAAAATTATAGATATATACCTATACATACTTACCTCTTCTTTTAACACAAACTGAGATCCTATCACAATCCCTACATAATTAATGCTTAAAAAAGGATATAGAAATGACAACTCAAACTTTGACATCGCAACCAACCACAAAACACCGCCTGAAATTATCAAAAATGTCGAAAAAAGAATCATAAAACTATTGAAATCAAACGAGAATAAATATTCTGAAACAGACATATGTTCTTTATTAACCGAAAACTTCAAAATAAATTCACCAAGTGTTGTCATGACAACTGGTAATAAAACAAAAAACACTAAATTCTTAAATTTTGACATTGTTCAACTCACCCTGTGTTAGTACATATGTTTTTATTTTATCCAACAAATAACATCCCTGCGCCTAGTGAAATAAAGAGTAACCCGATCACTTTATTTATTCCTAATCGTTCTTTAAAAATAAATTTTCCTGACAAAATAATAGAAATATAGGCAATACTTAAAAAAGGATACGCGTAACTCAAGTCAAATTCTCTTAAGCATAAAATCCACAAATAATAATTTGCAATTCCCATCGTCAATCCGAGCCACAAAACCGGGGTTTTTATCATCAAAATAATATTTGACCCCACCGAATTGATTGAGTCAAAATTTAAATTATTTACCGCAAATTTAAACGAAATGTCTGTTATTGTTCTTACTAAAATTATTAAAACTAAAATCCACATTTTTTTATCTCCCGAAAACGGTCACATCAATATTTGAAAAGTTGCAATTAATATACTCTTTTATTTCATATAAGCCAAAAAACTCCGACTCTTTATGCCCCATTAAAAAGCCTGACTTGCCAGAGAGCCCTAAAGCTACTTCATCATGATACCCAAGTTCTCCCGTTATAAATAAATCAATAGACAAATCGTCTATCTGGCTTAACAATGACTTTCCACTTCCACCGCAAAACCCCACACGGTTTAGCGTTCTATCCGTCTTGTCTCCAACGACTCTTCCTGTGTTCCCTTTTATAAAACTACTCACCGTTTGACCCGTTGAATGAGTCTTTAAGTCGAACCATTTCCCTATACCCCCGTCAAACCAGGTCCCCTTTTTAGGGTCTAACCCATACTGTTTGATTAACGCGTCATTTACACCGTTTTCTGCTTTATCTAAATTTGTATGCATCGAATATAGCCCGCATTTTTTATTAATAAATGTATATATCGCTTCCCCTAAGGGTTCGGATTTATCAATACTTTTTACCGAACTAAACAAAAGCGGATGATGCGTAATAACTAAATCTACTGGATTGTCACCAAGATATAAAAGAAGGTCTCTATCCACATCCATCGCTAGCACGACACGTTTAATGTGAGCATGTCGATCTCCGAGTTGAAGACCTACATTGTCCCAACCCTCAGCATCTTCTTCCGGCGCCCATTTATTTAAACAATCGATAAGAATCTGCAATTTCATTTCTTGCTGAATAATAGCTGATTCATTTCAATCTGCAAAGATAGTTGATACAGTATGTGGCATGATAAAAAGTAAGGTTTTTATAACTGGCGCGTCAGGATGCGTTGGTCACTATGTTCTCGATTTGTTCGCAAATAATCCAAATTATGACTGTTACCTTCTTGCAAGAACTCCTGGAAAAATAAAAATAAAAGCGTCTAATTTTTTTCCCATAAAAGGAAATCTTGAATTTATCGAAGCGCATAAAACTCTAATTTCTGAAATGAATTACCTTATTCATATAGCGACCGACTGGAGTAACTCAGAGTATGCTTTTCTCTTAAACGTCACAAAATCTCATAAAATGTTTTCTTATCTGAATCCAGATATCTGTAAAAAAGTTGTTTACTTTTCTACGGCAAGTATTTTGGGTAAAAATAATTCCCCTATCAAAGAAGCTGGGACATTGGGCACTGGATATGTAAGCTCGAAATACAAAGCATATACCTCTCTCGATACACTGCAAATTTCCGATAGGATTGTCACATTGTTCCCTACGTTGGTATTTGGAGGAGACAAAAATCATCCTTATTCACACGTGAGCGCTGGGATCGTACCAAACAAAAAATATTTAACCCTATTGAGATTTATTTATATGGACGCGCGATTTCATTTTTTACATAGCAAAGACATCGCAAAGGTCACCAAATACGTGATGGAAAATCCAGTTGATCAATCGTCTTATGTGTTAGGTAACAAGGTGTTAGAGGGAAAAGATGTAATCGAAATACTCTGTAATGTTTTCGGCGTCCGTATCCCATTCAGAATAAAAATAAATAGTACCTTTTTAATGTTTTTGGCAAAACTATTGAGAATTGACATTGCTTCTTGGGATAAACATTGCATTGAAAATCCATATTTCGAATATGATACCGTCTCTCCTGACCATTTTGGAATGACGACAGCATACCCCTCTCTTAAAGATATGGTTATCGAACTTAAAAATCAGGGATAATTTGATATAGGCGCCATGTTGGTATAGTCCACTATATCTTGAACAATTCGCTTAAATATAGGGCCGGCTACAGAGGACCCCCAAATACTTTCTTTAGGCTCATCTACTGCTACTAACACAATATATTTAGGTTCTTCTACAGGGAAAAACCCTAAAAAAGAGGCAATATATGCTCCTTTTTTATAGCCGATACCGTTCTCTCGTGCTTTTTGTGCCGTTCCTGTTTTGGCTCCAATAGAGACCCCATCTAATTTTGTAATTTCCCCAGTCCCATTTTCCACGATACTTTTCATTATTATTTTCATTTTATTTGCCGTTGATTTACTAACAACCTGTTCTCCATATTTAATTCGACTGGATCTTAATGTTCGCCTATCCGCATCCATCATTCCTTTAATGATTCTAGGTTTTATTAATCGACCCTCATTCGTAATAATTGATAAGGACGCGGCTAATTGTAACGGAGTAACCGCGATACCTTGTCCAAAAGACAGCATGCTAATATCAACGCCCGACCATGTCGAAGGCATCCTCAACAAGCCCATAGACTCTCCTGGTAGATTCACTCCCGTCAGCTCCCCATACCCTGAACGTCGTAAATATGTGTATAGTAACTCTTTTCCTAATTGTTGCGCGACAAGTGACGTTCCTACATTGAGAGACTTTTCCATAATTTCCGTTATCGTATTTTCGTCGACATCTCCTTTTTCTCTATCGTGTGCCTCTTTTACTTTATGCCCTGCGATTATAAATGTTTCAGGAACTTTTATAATGGTGCCAGGCGTCACTAGTTTTTCTTCTATCGCTGCCATTATTGTAAATATTTTTAATGTAGAACCCGGTTCATATACATCTGTTATACATCCATTTTTTCGGTCAATACTTTCAGAATTTACCCACTTGTTTGGATCGAACCCTGGCTCGTCTACCATTGCCAAAATTTCACCCGTTTGAGCCCCCAAAACAATAACGACGCCTCCTTTAGCTTTATTCAAATCAATACCTTCTTTTAAATGTTTTTCCGCAACATATTGAATCGTTGTATCCAGAGTTGTAATAATTGTCTTTCCATCACTTTTTTTGACCTTCTTATTCTTTCCAAACACCAATTGCCGTCCCAAAGGGTCCCCCTCTAGCATAATCATGCCTTCACGCCCCTTTAACTCTTTGTCAAACTTGTATTCGAGCCCGCCTAATCCTTGATTATCAACGCCAACAAATCCTACAACTTGAGACATTAAGCCATTGTTGGGATAAATTCTTTTTTCAACGTCAATAAACCCTAAGGCTTCCATTTTTAATTGTTTTAAGCCCTCCGTCATTTCGACCGGCATTTTCTGAGCAAGCCATACAAACGGCTGAACGGATGACACTTTTTCATTTAAGTTTGATTTGGACAGCCCAGTAATTTTGGAGACTTCATTTACAAATAGCCGTTTATTTTTAACCTTTGAAGGGACAAGGTATGACGATGTACTAGGCAATGTTAATGCTATCGGGTTCAACGTTCTATCCAAAATATCTCCTCTTTCCGGATATAAGTGAATCACCCGATTTAATTGATCTTTAGACTTATCTAGATAATATGCGTGTTTTATAATTTGCAAAAAAAACAGCCTCGCTATCAATCCAAAAAAAACAACATAAAAAAATGCCAAAACGATATTTAGTCGTACAACCTTCTTCCGATTTCGTTTATTGTTTGTATTGGTATCCGATTTTTCTGTGAGATTCATCTTGATAATTCATCTTTTTGAACCAGAATATAGTTTATTTTTTTGGGTCTCATCATTCCTAAGTCTTTACTTACCTTTTTGTCAATTTCCTGTAAATTAGTTTTCGCCAGCAGTGATAAATAAAGTAAATGATTTTCCTTCTTCAATTTATTGATTTGGATGGACATTTCTCTATTTTTCTCATGAAGAGATTGTGTCTTTACATAAACAGCTTGAATCGAGATAAAAAAGAGAAGAATAATAGCCATTAACCCTAAATATTTCAGTTTGTCAGTCATAAGTTGTCAACACCAGCCTAGTTGGTTATCATTGCAATTACTATGATAAATATATGTTTGTATGAAGATGATAAATATCATTTTCTGTATCCTTTAACTTATGTGAAACCTTCTTACGACCTTTTAATTGGATTTGACACATTGTTTGATAAATTCAAAAGGTTTTTTAATTATGCAAATATTACTCTTCACTGTCGAGCGCATTTAAAACCAATTGAACGCTTGAAGCATTCAGAATTTGCAGTAAATCAAATTAACACTGGGGCTCCTTGTCTCTTTATAAATGGCAGAACCATCTTGACTGAGCAGCTATTCGAGATTATTACAAACTTTGAACAGGACCGTGATTTTGTTCTTACTCATAAAGGTCAAGTCATTGCTGCTTACCTAAGTGAAAAAAATCTTGATTTTATGAAAGCCTCTCTTGAAAAGACGCCCAATAATCAAACGTTAATTCAAAACCTTCGAAATTCCTGCGTGTTTAAAGAAGTTGATGAGGCCTTAATTTTAAATTTTGCTCACGACCTCATTGAACTCAATGAAAAAATGTTGTTAATAGATTTTAATTACAGAAAACAGCCAGGTATTATTAAAGGCACCATCAATCCATTCACAATTATATATAATGAGAACAATGTATTCGTAGATAAAGGCACGTTTATTGAGGATTTTGTAGTACTTAACGCCGAACAAGGTCCCATCTATATAGAAAAAAATGTTTATATTGAATCTGGGACTCGACTAGAGGGACCTCTTTTTATCGGACACGATTCAAAAATTTTAGGTGGGAAAATTAAAACGTCAACGATAGGGAGCCATTGCAAAGTTTCAGGCGAAATAAGCCAATCTATTTTCTTTAATTTTTCAAATAAAGCACATAGTGGATTTGTCGGGCATTCTTGTTTAGGAGAATGGGCAAACTTAGGTGCCGGCACCACAACATCTAATCTAAAAAATACATATGGCCCCGTCAAAATAGACTCCCACAACGGGACAATTAATACTCAAAAAATATTTTTAGGTGCTATTCTTGGTGACCACGTCAAAACTGGAATAGGAACGCTTCTTACCGCTGGCACGAACATTGGGTTCGGTTCTAACATTTATGGGCCAAGTATTCACGATAAATTCGTTCTTCCGTTTTCTTGGGGAGAAGCCAATAATTATCAACCCTACCAAATGGACCAATTTGTAAAAACAGCAAAACGAGTAATGTTAAGACGGAATGTTAAATTAAGACCCGAACATACGCAATTATTTGAATCATCAAAACAAATAAACAAACCCTTTTATGACGCACCTTAATCTTGACCAACTAGACGCATTCTCGCACCTTATTTCATACTCCAAAAATAGCCTTAGCCTTAAGACTATGATGACCGCAGAACGAGTCAAACGTTTTCAAGCGCATACGCCATTACTTTCGTACCACTACTATGGCGCAAAAATCGATCAAACGGTCGTTCGGTTATTTCAGGAGCTTAGTGAACAAAGCAACCTCATTTCTAGGTATAAAGAGTTAGCATCGGGCAGTTGTATAAACAAAACTGAAAACAGATCCGTTTGTCATCATTCTGTTCGGTCGGCTTCGAAAACATTTTATAGTAACGAATTTAATCGCATCAAAAAATTTTCAAATAACATACATACTGGGACAATTGCTTCTTCCAATGGAACACCATTTAAAAAAGTCGTACAAATCGGCATTGGGGGGTCCTATCTGGGTCCAAAATCGTTCTTAGATGCTTTGATGCCATATGCGACGTCCCGAAATGAGGTTAAGCTCAAATCGGACTTCATTTCGAATATCGACCCAGATAGTTTTTATTCTTACTTACACGCAGACTCATCCGTTTTTAACGAAACTCTTTGGATCATTGTTTCAAAAAGTGGTTCTACCGTAGAAACGACAGAAAACCTAAATTTGTTACGACAAATTGCCAATAAAAACGGAATAGATATCAGCAAAAACATTGTATTAGTCACTCAAAAAAATAGTCGCCTCGAAAAAGAAACGCCTTGTTTAAATGCTTTCTACATTGATGAAAACATCGGGGGACGATTTTCAGTCACTAGTGCCGTCGGCGCCTTGATAGTTAGCCTCGTTTTTTCTCCAGTCTATATGGAAAACATTTTAAAAGGATCTCGGGAAATGGACGAAAATAGTTTAGACACAAACTGCCTGACTAACCTAGCCATGTTAAATGCGCTAAATTCTATTTGGGAAAGAAATTGTCTAAATTATTCCTACAAAGCAGTTATTCCATATTCTGAAGCTTTGAATTCATTTATCTTGCATTTGCAACAAACCGACTGTGAAAGTAATGGGAAACAGGTCAACCAAAATGGCGATTTTATTTCCTATCAAACTGGTCCCATGCTAGTAGGAAGTGCCGGTACGAATTCTCAACACTCTTATTTTCAAAAATTCCATCAAGGATCTGACATTTGCCCTGTCCAATTCATTGGATTTAAAACATCCCAGATAGAGGTCTCCAACCAAGACCCTATTGTAGGAAATTTCAAAAAAAATCATAGCTTATTAAACGAAAATTTGATTTCCCAATTTTTTGCTCTTACTCTTGGAAAACAGTCTGAGGATCCGAGAAAAAACTTTGATGGAAATCGGCCCTGTACACTGTTAATTTGTGACCAGCTTAATCCAGAAACACTGGGTGCTTTGCTAGCATTTTATGAAAATACAATCATGTTTCAAGGCTTTTTATGGAATATTAATTCATTTGATCAAGAAGGCGTTGAACTTGGTAAAAAACTTGCAACGAGATTAGGACAGCTAAGAAAGCAATCTTCTGCTAAAGGGGCCGACAATGCGCCGACTGAAAAATTACTTCAAACAATTTATTCAGAAAGCTTTGATAACTAACTTAATAAATTTAGGTATAAATCCCCAGCGTTTCATTCTTAATGGATTTGAAAGTCCTCTATAAAACCATTCAAGTTGTATTCCCTGAATCCATTTAGGGGCTCTCATTAGTTCTCCAGAGAAAACGTCAAAACTTCCACCAATCCCAACGCCAACGCCCTTTGTTAACACACGTCCAATTTCAAATAACAAGTCATCTTGTCGCTCATGCCCCATCCCAACCAAAACAATATCCGGCTGTTTATTTTTAATATCTTCCAATAAATTCATGCGTTTGTCGTCGTCCAAATAACCATCTGAATAGCCTAAAATTGATACCTTTTCATTTTGTCGGCTAATCTTTTCCACAGCTTTCTCTATTATTTCACACCTTGACCCAATAAAATAAAATGTTTTATCTTCGCGTGTTAATAAGGCTTGCGCCAATTCAATCCCTGGAAACCTGTCTATTTTTTTCTTTAACAAAATCTTTGATGCCCACGCCAAACTTATTCCATCAGCAATAAAAAAACATTTATCTAACATTTTTCTTTTTTTATCCCTATCAATTTCATTATAAACAATTATTTCGGGATTAAGCGTCACCACATGACAAAAAGATGTCTCAGAAGCCCCTAAAATACTCTTCAATATGTTTTTACGTGTACCAACCTTGATAGGGTAATCAAACAAGCTTACAAATTGACTCTTTAACGACATAAATAGGTCTCTCTGTTTTCTATTAAATGCGTCCGATATTTTTTAGGGCGAAGGTTATGTCGAATTTTTACCCCTGATACAGTATCTTCTTGAGGGTTTATAAAGGGTTGTCCAAATTGCTTAGCCAATTGCAACAATTTAGGATCATCACTAATCGCTAAAAAAGGAACGCCCGTCATCACAGCCCAAGCACAAACATGAAAGCGCATAGAAACAATCATCGATAAAGGTACCGGACTTGATAATTCATTGTTAAGAATATAAGTGAAATCTAACAGCCTGTCATTCGAAATCGACAACTGTTTCTTCCATTCCTTCTTAAAATCAACCTGTCTATGTGCTTCAATAAAAATCCATGGATCTGTTGAACTAGCCCTTAATGCTTCAAGAACAGATGCAGTAAATGTTTCTTCTTTCAACGAAAGGGCGATCACACCATCTTCATCATAAGAATCATTAAATTTATCGACTCTTTGAAAGCTCATATCCATTGTTAAACGGGGAACGACTCTATTTTTAACAACCTCGCAATAACCTAAGGACTCTCTATCTCTGACTTCAAGTGTGTCAACCTGCTTTAATATCAACGGAAAAATAGCTTTCGACAAACGACTCGTCATCGGTCCAAAACCCTGTCCATAAAAATTAATTTGTCTTCTCATCATCTTCCCTACACACACAATCATCGAATAATATAAAAAACTCAAAATAGATGTCTTATCTTGAAATAAGCTACCCCCACCAAAACTTATTTCCGTCACTCGTAATAGTGCACAAAATATAGATATATAAGACTTTCTAGGTACATAGGTCACCGAATAAGACATCCCATCCAAAAGGATTGTCCCTTTAGATATCTTTTTGCACCTATAAAGAATATTTACCCTGCCAGACGAAAGCAATGAGATATGTCGGCGTAAGGTCTGCAAGAGAAGATAGTCATCTCCAGCATTTGCAAACCCATAATAACCAACAATTAAAACCGAACTATTTCTGAGCGACTGCTTCAACCTTTTTATACGTAATATTGTAAGCCTTCAGTCGTTTAACTGCTTCCTCTAACTTTTCTTCAGGAGTAGTTATTGAGATCCTAAAATACCCTTCTCCACATGGCCCATATCCTGTGCCAGGAACAACGAGTATACCCGTAGTCTCTAACAAAGAAATAGTAAAATCTTGCGATTTCATTCCCTCAGGAACAGGCGCCCAAATATAATACGTCGCTTTTGGTGATTCTAAGTTCCATCCCAAGTCATTTAACCCGTTTATAATAATATCGCGTCTCTTTGCAAGACGACGGTTTTGATCGCCGCAAATTGTTTTATAATTTTGAAGAGCAACAATACCCGCTTCTTGAATAGCCTTGAAAATACCAGAGTCCACGTTTGTTTTTATTTTTCCTAGAGCTTGAACGGCTTCTTTATTTCCAACGGCCATCCCAATTCGCCACCCTGTCATATTAAATGACTTAGATAATGAATGAAACTCAATTGCAATATCTTTTGCGCCTTTAAATTCTAAAATACTTTTTGGTACATACCCGTCATAATTAACTTCGGAATAAGCCAAATCCATGCAAATTAAAATGTTATATTTAAGGCCAAAATCAACAACGTCTTGCAGATGTTCATCCGTTGCAACAGCCCCCGTTGGATTATTTGGATAATTAACAAAAAGCATATTTGCATTCTGTCTAATATCTTCAGGAATAGACTCCAAATCCATCTGAAATCCATTTTCCTCCTTTACAGGAACCATAAAGGGAATGCCCCCTGCAATTAATGTATTTACTTTATAAACTGGATATCCAGGATCTGGTAAAATAGCAATATCCCCTGGATCTAAAAATGTCAAAAACGCGTGTGCAATCCCTTCTTTTGAACCAATCAATGATATAACTTCATCTTTCGGATCAAGATCGACATTGAATCGATCTTTATACCAAACAGCAACCGCTTCTCGAAATGACAACGTACCTTGATATGGAGGGTAATCATGGTTGGATGGATTTTGAACTGATTGAACTAGCGCATCAACAATAACTTTAGGTGTTGGTAAATCTGGATCTCCAATTCCTAAATCTATGACGTCTAGTCCTTTTTCTATCGCTTCCGATTTTTTTTGATCTATAACCGCAAATATGTAAGGGGGAATTCGTTTAATTCTATCTGTTATTTTCATAATATTTATCCTTTTACTATCTTTTCTTTTAAATTTCTATTTGTCCGTCGAAGACTAACTCTGCTGGACCAGTCATAACTAAATGATTGTCATGTTCTTGCCACTCAATCATTAAAGAACCTCCCGGTAAATGTACTTTCACTTTTCTCTCGCATTTTTTATTCAATACACCAGCAACTACAGATGCGCAGGCACCTGTGCCACACGCAAGCGTTTCTCCTGTTCCTCGTTCCCAAACAATTAAAATTGACTCATTTGGATTCACTATTTGAACAAATTCCGTATTTATTTTTTCAGGGAAATTGCTATGAGTCTCAAATAACGGTCCCACTTTTTCTAAATCTAGTGTCTTAAGATCATCTAGAAACACAACGGCATGAGGGTTCCCCATAGAAACTGCTGTAAACTCGTAAGTTGTTCCCAAAATATCGATTGGTTTGCATACCGCCTGGTCTGAATCCGAAATCACAGGAATATCTTTTGCTTTCAGTATAGGCTCTCCCATATCTACTTCTACAGAAACCACCACTCCATCTTTAATGATTAAGGCTTGAATCATATTCCCGGCTAATGTTTCAACTGAAAAAACTACCTTTTCAATTAGTTTCTTCTCGTATACAAACTTAGAGAAACAGCGAATACCATTTCCACACATTTCAGGCTCTGACCCGTCGGAGTTAATAACGCGCATCTTTATGTCCGTCGTTTCTGACTTCAATGCAATGATTAGTCCATCTGCGCCAATTCCAAAATTTCGATCGCACATCGTTCTAGCTAATGACGATAAATTAGTGTCCTCAATTCTCTGGTTAATTCCATCGATCACTATAAAATCATTGCCAAGACCATGCATCTTGCTAAATCGTAAACGTTTTTTCATTTGATTTTCCTCGTTCGACTATCCGTCTATTAATTTTTCGACCCTTATTATAGGGTCCAATACGCTTATCGTCAAAAAATTCAGTTCAAATTTTTCGATATGCCCAGCCTTATCGCCACTACACAAATACAGAAGCCCCAAGATGACCTAATTTTTCCGGTAACCCCTGATATCCACGTCTCAAATGCTTCAATCCATGAACAACCGTTATTCCTTCTGCTCTTAACCCTGCTAAAATCAAAGCCGCTCCTGCTCTCAAATCGGTTATTTTTACTGGAGCTGCCGACAGTTTTTCCACACCTGTTATAAACGCGTGATTTCCGTCTATCTTAATATCTGCGCCCATTCGATTTAATTCATACGCATGCATAAACCGATTTTCAAAAATTGTCTCTTTTACGATAGATGTCCCCTTTGCCACAGATAAAATAGCCATCATTTGAGCTTGAAGATCTGTAGGAAAACCAGGAAAAGGCAATGTTTCAATCGTAGCTCCGCAAAATTCTTTTTTACCAATGACACGTATCGTATTTTCTTTAATTGTTAATCCAAATTGACAATCTTTCAATTTTCGAATCAACGGCTCCAAATGATCTACGTTCAAATTAGTAACTGTCACATCACCGCCTGTAATAGCACCCGCTATCAACAAGGTCCCCGCCTCTACCCGATCGGGAATAACATGATGAGAGACTCCTTTTAATTCTGGAACCCCTTCTATCTTTATACACCGTGTACCTACTCCTGAAATTTTGGCTCCTGCCTTGATCAATATGTCGGCTAAATCATCTATTTCAGGCTCTAATGCTGCGTTCTCAATGTAAGACACACCTTCCACTAAAGAAGCTGCCATCATTAAATTTTCAGTTGCTCCGACAGACGGGAAATCTAAGTAAATTCTAGCCGCCTTCAATTTTCTTGCTCGTAATTCTACAAACCCATTTTGTAATTTTATCTCAGCTCCAAGGTCCGCAAACCCCTTCAGATGAATATCTATAGGTCTAGAGCCTATCAAACATCCACCTGGCAAAGGAACTTTAGCAAACCCAGTTTTAGCTAATATTGGTCCGGCAACAAAAAAAGAGGCTCTCATTGATGTAACTAAATCATAGGGAGCAATATGTCGAATCTTTTTTTCATTCCATATTCTAACTTGATTGTCAGGACAGGCCTCTACCCTCATCCCCAATGAATTTAAAATTTTAATCATGACAGATATATCGCTTAAATTAGGAACGTTATATAGAACTGTTTCACCGTCTAATAAAATGGTTGAAGCAAGTAATGGCAATGCGGAGTTTTTAGACCCTGATGCACTTACAGTTCCATGTAAAGGAATCCCACCTTTTACTTTAAGATGATCCATTTTTTACTAACTCCAAAATGTTATCAATTTTCAGGTGTACATTTTCCAGGTCTCCATCATTATCGATTACGTAATCTGACAATTGAAACGTTGCTTTAATGTTTTGGCCTCCGCTCTTTCCTTCATATTCATGAAGATCCAATTGTTTAAATAGTTCATAAGATTGTTGATCAGTCTCTTTTTTTCGCTTAGATACTCTCGTATATCTCGTTTCAACAGGGGCATCGATTCCGAGTAATATTGCCCCATGAGACTTAAAAAACACAACCTCTTCTGGCAAACGAATGCTATCAAATACAATTTTTTTACTCGTTGATTTTTCTATAATTTCGTTAAATGAACGTTTAGCCAAAACATCTAACCCTTCATCACGTTTCAATTCGGTTCCAATTTGAATTAAATTTTCTCGTGTATGATTGAGTCCCTGTTTATCTGCTTCAGACCTAACAATGTCAGACAATGAAACAACAGAAAATCCCTGATCGGATAAATAATCACATATCGTTGATTTCCCGGCCCCGTTCCGCCCAATGACTCCAAATATTATAAATTTATTGTCCACTATCCTACACCCACTCTCTAGCCTCTATATTTGAATCAATTTATAATTATTCCCATTTAGAAACAGTTACAAGTCTAACCTTATTCCGCAATAAAATATGGTTAATTATAGACATGCTAGTTAATGTTTGATAGTTTTACAATCCAATATGAAAATAGCCGTTAAAAAATTTGGTGGAACATCCGTAGGAAGTCCTGAACGGATCAAAAATATTGCTACTCGACTCATTAAAGCAAAAAAACAATTTCCAAATTTAGTCATCGTCGTGTCTGCAATGGGTGCGACAACGGATAACCTTGTTAAATTAGCGTTCGAAATGTCTCCGACCCCATGCCCTCGTGAATATGATGCGTTGATATCAACCGGAGAAAATGTATCCGCCGCTCTTTTAGCAATGGCTCTTAATGGTGCTGGAACGCCAGCTATTTCATTAACGGGGCTCCAGGCGGGAATTAAAACCGAAAACATTTATAACAGAGCGAAAATTATAAAGGTAGAACCATCTCGGATCTATGATGAATTATCTAAAGGAAAAATCGTTATCGTTACCGGGTTTCAGGGTGTAAATCATATTTTAGATGTGACGACAATAGGACGAGGTGGCTCAGATACATCCGCTGTCGTTTTGGCGTCAGTTATCGGTGCTTCCGAATGTGATATATGCACAGATGTTGACGGTGTTTATACCACTGACCCTCGATTAGTAAAAAACGCAAGAAAATTAGATGAAATTTCCTATGATGAAATGTTAGAATTAGCGTCACTAGGTGCAAAAGTTTTGCATCCTCGGTCCGTAGAATGTGCGAAAGAAAATAATATTGTTATTCATGTCCGAAGTTCTTTTAAAGACTCGGAAGGAACGAGAGTAAAGGAGGATACTAATTTGGAATCTCAACGACCCGTAACAGGCATAACCTTAAATCAAGAACAAGCAACTTTATCTATTTTAAAAGTGCCCGACACGCCTGGCGTCGCCGGTGTAATCTTTTCAAGACTTGCTGAAAAAAATATTAACGTCGATATGATTGTTCAAAGCATTAACGAAAACAAAATGAACGACGTAACCTATACCATCGACAAAATAGACTTAGACGTAGCAAAAAAGATATCCCAAACCATATGCGACGACTTACATGCTTCAAGAATTGAATGGGACGATAATATAGCCAAACTATCTGTAGTGGGTATTGGAATGGTATCTAAACCCGGAGTTGCTGCTAAAATGTTTCAGGTATTTGGCGACCATAAAATTAACATTAAATTTATTTCGACTTCAGAAATCAAAATTTCATGTGTCATAAATAAAAAAGATGCCCAACAAGCGCTTCAATATCTACATGATGCCTTTGAATTGGATAAACACTAGCCTATGGAATTAACGTCAGTTATTTATTATCTTGTCGTTATTTTTGTGTTATCTATTCCGCTGGATCTATTTTTTGATTGGTTACACGAAACAAATAAATATTATAACGGTCAAAAGGAAATTCCGTTTATTATGATGCCAGCAAAGCCAATTCGATTGGCTTTGGCATGGATTGGGTCGTTTTTAAAAGGATTCTTACCTCTTTACTACGGATTTCAGTTTGTTCCTGCTCACCATATCATTTTTGCATTATCTATCGGATTTGCGCTTCACCTGTGGTCCCCATTTGCAGGATTCAAATACTCTGGATTTACGATAAGTTTTCTTTTGGGGATTTATACTTTTTTCTTTCCCGCTATGATTATTCTTTTTCCCGTTATACTTTTTTTACTGTGTCTAATCACAAATTCCATTGCACTTGGAATGTTAATCACGATTATTCTTCAATTTTTCACCATTAGTTTAACTGACGGCGCTGCTGAATTTTACATATTAAATATTGCTATTTTTATTCTTGTTTTTCTTAAATGGAGCAAACAAATTTTTGAACATTTTGAACAAGAACCCGTGACACTATATCGTTCCCTCTTGCAAAGAGGCTCTCGTTATTCTAGGCCTACCTAACATTAACTGCCCGGTTCCACCGTTCGAATTCATATAATCCGGCCAGTCTACCTACTACTTTAAAATGAATCTTCTAAGTTGAATCGGATATATTTAAATTAAACTGTTTTTGAAAATACTTGTTTTTCTCGGTCCTTTTTTAAATAGCTATCAAATATCATCGCTATATTTCTTACAAACATTTTACCCCTGGACGTTACCGAAATAACGTTGCCTTCGGTTTTCAGAAATCCTTCGTTTTCAAAATCACGAATTTCTTGGGCCTCATTATGAAAATAGTCACCAAAAATCTTGCCATATCTATCTTTAAACAACTTCATGTCAATCTTAAAATGGCACATTATCTCATATATCATCCACTTGCGAATTCTATCGTCTTCAGATAATAACAATCCCCTAGCTACGGGTAACCGATCTTCTTTTAAGAGTTTGAAATAACTATCCAACGACTTTACATTTTGAATAAACGTATTCTCTAAGAACCCAATGGATGAATAGCCAAGCCCAATAAATTCGTCGGCAGGTCGTGTCGTATACCCCATAAAATTCCTGTGCAACGATTGATTTTCAAACGCCTCAGCTAGCGGATCAGAGGGTAATGCAAAGTGATCCATCGCTATGGCCAAATAACCCAATTTTTCTAGCTCATTCCTCGCATACATAAACAAATCTAATTTTATAGAAGGCGAGGGCAACTCTTCTTCTTTTATCAACTTCTGATGGGATATTGCCTGAGGAATATGGGCAAAGCTGTACAATGCTATTCTCGACGGTTTCAATTTAAACACTTGCTCAATTGTTTGTTTAAACCGTTTCATCGTTTGATTTGGTAGGCCATAAATCAAATCAATATTTATATTTTCAAACCCAACGTTTCTGACATCTTTAAATAAATCAGATACAACCTCAAAACTGTGAAACCGATTAATAGATGCTTGTACCTTTTCTGAAAAATCCTGTATTCCAAAAGAGAGTCTGTTAAACCCCAATTTTTTTAAGCACCTTAATTTTTCTAAATCAATAAACCTTGGATCGATTTCAATAGCAATCTCAGATTCAAAGTCTAAGTCAAAACAGTCAGAAATACCGGCCATTAACCGCTCAAGGGACTCAATCGACAAATAGCTTGGCGTCCCTCCTCCTATATGAAACTGCTTAACGCTTTTTCTGCCGCCTACAATTTTTTGTACCAGACTCGCTTCTTTCAAAACAGAATCTATATAGTCATTCTGAAAATTTTGCGGAAACGATTTATGAATCAATACTGAACATGCACAAAAATAACACCTAGATTCACAAAATGGGACATGAATATAAAGAGACAACGATTTGCAACTTTGTCCAAACGAAATCAATTTAGTCTTATATGCTTCTTCTGAAAAGCTTGATTCCCAATTAGGGGACGTAGGATAACTTGTGTACCGAGGGCCTTTAACATTATATTTTTCGATTAATTTTCTATCCACTGTTTCCATTTTTTCAACCTTTTATATACTCAATTCGTAGTTACATTAATTTCCATAAATAATAAATAATTCAAAGCAACCTCAAAACAGGTTCAACAAAACGTTCCAAACTATACTCGAAAGTTTAACACAGAAATTTGGTTCGCCTATAACACGACAAATTCTGAGAACTACCCACCCATTCAGGCAGACACCAAATCTATTACTGAATCATGGACTTTATTAACTAACTGTTTACCCAATTTAAATTTACAGGGGCCTCAGTGACGGGTTTATCTTGTACTTAAGCCTATCGACTCGAATAAAATTCAAAATAGGTTATCTTTATACCGCGATAATCCACAAATAATAAAATTTCCCTTTTACAAAACATTTTTTTCTAGCTATCGTTTAATAGAACCTCTATGAAAATCAACCTACATACTCAAGTCTTTCTCGGTATTTTTATTGGCATATTTCTCGGCCTGTTTTTTAAAAACTGGGTCATCGTTTTTCATCCTATTGGTGAAATATTTATTCGTCTTCTACGTTTAATCATGGTTCCTTTAGTTATTGCATCCATTATTTCGGGTATCATTAACCTTAAAAATATAACCGCATTAAAAATCCTTGGATTTAAAACTATTTCATTTTACATTTTCACTTCTGCCATTTCTGTCATCATCGGCTTATTTCTAGTTAATGTTATTAAACCGGGAGTATCTATTGTTGCTCATGACCTTCCACAGCCCGACTTGTCCTCAATCAAAGGTTCCCGTCCTTTTTCATTTATTGATTTAATCCCAGATAATATTTTTAGGGCGCTGGTAGACGCAAATATGATTGGTCTAATATTATTTTCAGTATTAATTGGCGTTGTTCTTTTAAGCCTCGAGTCTAAAAACAAATCTATATCGAAATTCTTTATCAGTATTAATGATGTAATGATGCTCATTACGCAATGGATTATGAAATTGGCTCCTCTTGGAGTAATGGCCCTCATTGCCGAACTTGTTGCTACAAATAATTATACAGTCCTAGCCCCTATATTTTTGTACGGAACGACGGTAATACTTGGCCTCGCTATCCATTTCTTTCTTGTTTTAACTGTCATTGTTTGGATTTTTAGTAACGAATCACCCTTTAAATTTATTAAGTCACTCTTACCGGCATTGGCTACCGCATTTTCAACAGACAGTAGTGTGGCAACTATTCCTGTGACAGTATCCTGTCTTCATCAAGTTAAACAATTAAAAAAAAAAGTAATCGGATTTGTCGTTCCATTAGGAGCAACTGTAAATATGGATGGAACGGCTCTTTATGAAGCAGTCGCCGCTCTGTTTATTGCGCAAGCTTATGACATTCATTTAACTCTTTTTCAGCAAGGTATTATTGTCTTAACTGCAATACTAGCATCTGTTGGGGCCGCTGGAATTCCAAGTGCTGGTTTAGTTACTATGGTCGCTGTGTTATCATCAGTACAGCTCCCTATTGAAGGTGTCGGTTTGATACTTGCTATTGACCGTATATTAGATATGTTTCGAACGGTTACAAATGTGTATGGCGATGCAGTTGGTTCACTCGTCATCTCTGACCTTACGGATCATGAATCATTTGATGATTAAATTCGTTATAATTTGATCGTTAAGAAAATACGTTAGTTTTATTAAGATAATGGGTATACCTTTATATAGTTTAATTAAATTAGCTAAATTCAATACATTAAATGATTTTTCACTTATCGATATACATTACAGTGATAGTTAAGCAACTAACCACTCTGCTATTTCGGGACGGGCTCGGATAAACCAATTATCCACGGAAAGACGGTTAAACGTTAAAAATATCAACGAGGTGATTTTATGAAAAAAAAATTTTATAAAGGGGCAATGACAGCAAGTGTATTAGCTGTTTGCATGTTCTTATTAGTAGGATGTGGAAGCAATCTTTTCGAAGATTTTGTCGATCAACCTGAAGCGACGGATCCTATTGAACTTATCAAACAAGCGTCGACTCCTGACGACTACGATAAAGTTGAGCAGCTTGCATTGACTGTTATCTCTAGTGAAGCTGCCAGTTCAGAACAAAAACAGGATGCATTAATTGCAAACGCCGAAGCTATATTTGGACAAAATGAAATTTCTTCTCTTGAAATTGGAGCCAAATTTGCAGATGCCGCGAGTAACGGGTCTTCAAATGGGGAAAATATGATAACCGAAATATCAGAAACAGTTGGACTTACAGACGAAAATGGAGATGTTAGCGAAGAAAAGAAAACAGACATTTTAATTGCGGCCTTATCAACTAACGCGGCATCCGCACTTTCTACCGAACTTCTTGGTACAAGTTTTAAAGCTCAGGCAGCTGGTGACTTAGATGCGAATGAAGCCTTAATTGGAATGATGGCAAATGCATTAGCCTCATTTGTCATAATTAATGACGTCATAACCCTTGAAGAAGATGGAACCATTGATGAAGCTCAAGTCCAAGCAGATTATGGAGGGGATTACGTACAAGTTTTAACATTACTAATCGAACCAACTCTTTCTGCTGCAGTTACTGACTTTCTAAATTTAATAGACCCAGAACTTAAAGCTAAAATCGAGTCGAGCACTTTTCCTCTTGGTGTCGCTTATTTTGGTGACGAATGCATTAATTTTATCACGTCAGATCAAGTTAAGCTTTTTACAGACGACCAAGTAGACATTATTCGTCGTATTCAAGAATATACCGGCGATTTTTATCAACTCTATAAAGCCGTTACAACAGAGGGGACATACACAAACGGATCGACCTCTGTTACTTTTTCTTCGGGAGATTCAGTTGATACGACTTCTGATAAAGTAAAAACCATAATTGAAGACATATTCAAAGATTTTAAGCTATAAGGAGATTCATTTAAATGCATACTAACAAATCATTAAAGACGATATTATTCACTATTATTACTTTCGCACTTATGTCTACATTTACGTTTGGCAGCGAAAATGAGTCCGATTTACTATTTAGTTCAATAA
>JABIQV010000014.1 GCA_018699495.1 bacterium
CCTAGAACATCTTCTCGATATCTAAGCATGGATATAGAACCAAAACTCAAGCAAAATGTTGAGAATTTGGCGAAATTACCAGCATTTTCTCAAGCAGCTTCAGAGATACTAGAAAATAATTGGAAAATTGCGAGTCGGATGATTGATGATAAAAAAGTAACGGATCATCACGCGATAATTCCGACAGAAAAAATGCCGAATCTTTCCTTTTTAAGTGAAACGGAATTTTTGTTATTCCAATTAATAATGACCAGGTTTTTGTCTGCTTTTTTCCCAGACTGTATAAAACATCAGACGGATATATTGATTTTAGTAAATAAAGCTCAGTTTAAGGCGTCTGGAACTATGGTGAAGCAGTTGGGATGGCGAAGTCTCTACCAAGAGGCGAAAGATGATTTAGACGGGACTAAAAAAGAAAGTAAGCCAAAGAAGTCTTCTAAATCAGAAACAAAAGAGGTTGAATTGCCATATTTGGAAAAGGGATCAACTGTATTAACTAAAAAAGTGACGGTTAGAGAAAGCCAGACGAAAGCCCCTCCTTTATATACGGAAGCCAGTATTTTGGCAGCAATGGAAACAGCTGGAAAACGAATCGAAGACGAAGAACTTAGACAGGCTATGAAGGATAGTGGGTTGGGGACGCCAGCAACGAGAGCTCAAATTTTGGAACGAATTATTAAAGTAGGTTACATTACACGTGAATCTAATAAATTGGTTCCAACCGAAAAAGCATATTATTTAATGTCTAAATTAACCACATTTGACATTGCCTCTCCAGAATTGACAGGGCAGTGGGAAAAGAAATTGAGTGACATTAAAAATACATCGGTATCTCGTGATGACTTTATGCTTGAAATTACAAAGTTTACTCAAGCGTTAATTAAAGATATAAAAGCAGATATGGATTTTATTTCTAGTAAATTGCAAAATAAATGTAGGCTGTGTAAAGGCAATATCGTAGAAATGCCTTTATCTTACGTGTGTACTAATTGGAAAGAAACAGGGTGTTCCTTTTCGATTTGGAAAAAAGTTGCGGGAAAGCGGTTATCATTTGATCACGCCGTCCAGCTTCTGGATTCTGGGAAAACAGGGTGGTTGACTGGGTTTACTAGCAAAAAAGGAGCGCCTTTTGAAGGTGCTCTGGTAGTGGAAGACGGTGCCGTAAAATTTGACTTTAAGAAAAAAATTGGGACCTGTCCTAAATGTAAAAATGATTTGATAGAATTCCCTAAATCAATATCGTGTTCGAGTTGGAAAGAGACGAAATGTGACTTTGTTATTTGGAAACAAATCGCGGGGAAGGTAATTTCGGAAACAATTATTCAAGAATTGTTGAAAAAGGGTAAAACAGATGTATTGCAAGGGTTTAAGTCGAGGGAAGGGAACCCTTTTTCTGCAAAATTAGTATTATCTAATAATAAGGTAGTGTTTAGTTAAATATTCAGAATGTTGATGGGAATAGGTGCACGAGATGGTTGTACAAATGATGAGGGCTTTGTGAACATAGATTAATAGGTTCGACCGTACGCTATCGTTTAGGGTAGGTCTACACGTTTCCATGTGCATACTTTTTAGAAATTCATTGGTCAAAAAAAAAGCCCTAGATGGTTAATCTAGGGCTTTTTTAATGGTCTTAACGAACCGTGTATTAATTTTGAAGGGAATACGTTTGTAGTCTAGACTTTCGAGAAGGATGACGTAATTTACGAAGTGCTTTTTCTTCGATTTGACGAATTCTTTCTCGAGTAACGTTATATACCTTGCCAACTTCTTCAAGGGTTCTAGGCCGTCCGTCGTCGAATCCATATCTTAATTTTAAGATAGTTTGTTCACGCTCGGTTAGAATGTCCATTGCTTTATCAATTTCTTTCCGAATTAACAGTCGTTCCGAACGAACTTCAGGAGCTTCTAGGTTTTTATCTTCAATAAAATTTCCCAGTTGGCAACTGTCTTCATTTCCAATCGGTGTTTCTAAAGAAAGTGGAACTTGTGAAAATTTTCTTACAGATTTGATTGTTTCAACCGACAATTCTGTTTTAATCGCAAGCTCTTCGTCTGTTGGCCATCTGCTATATTCTTGCATAAGAAGTCTAGTCGCTTTTTTCACTTTATAAATTGTTTCTACCATATGAACAGGAACTCGAATTGTCCTGCTTTGGTCTGCAATTGCTCGTGTAATACCTTGCTTAATCCACCATGTTGCATAGGTTGAAAATTTGAATCCTTTTCTATAATCGAATTTTTCAGCGGCTCTGATTAATCCAGTGTTACCCTCTTGGATAAGGTCTAGAAATAATAATCCTTGTCCACAGTATTTTTTTGCGATTGCGACAACTAATCGAAGGTTTGAATTAACCAAACGATCTTTTGCTGCCATCTCACCGGCTTCAACACGTTTAGCAAGGTCGATTTCTTCTGCTTGAGTTAAAAGTTTAATTGAACCGATTTCGCGAAGATACATTTTAATTGAATCATCAATAAAGCTGACTTTGTCTGCTTCCATATTCAATGCGGATTCGTCGTCGTCGTTTACAGATCTGTTGTGAACTTCAAAGGACGCGTTGTTTTCAGTTACGGCTTTGTTTGAAGCTTCTATCGATGAATTAGAAAAGTCTTCTGGAGTGTTTTGTTTAGTACTAAAGTCTTCATAGACAGCGGTGTCTTTTTCAATTTTTTCTTCTTTATCTTCTATTAAGATTGTCATGTAAAATTCCTTTCGTTCTTGTACTATTACTATCTAAAATAATAGATAGAAAAATTTTGAGTCTATTAAATTAAGACTCTTAATACATATCGTTTCTTTTAATTAATTTAAAGAGGGGTATTTTTTTTTGAGAGTCAATCCAAATTATTTTGGCCTAAAGATTATACGTCCTCTTGTCATATCATATGGCGAGAGTTCTACTTTAACGGTATCTCCAAGTAAAATTCGGATATAATATTTTCTCATTTTCCCTGAAATATGGGCGAGAATTGTTTGTCCTGTATCGAGGTTTACTTTAAATTGAGCATTTGGCAATGATTCTATCACCACTCCTGTTACTTCAATAGTATCTTTTTGTTTAGCCATAGTTTAAGAATCTTATAACATTAGGCGGGCACTTGCAAGAAGAGCCTTTCGTTATATTTTTATCGAAGATTTTAGTGAAAATGGCTGACTTTTAGGTATTCGTTAATTGATTTTTCGATAGAAAATAACGTGGGTAGATGTTGTTCTGACGCAAGTAATTGGTTATTTTTACTAAGGATAATTATGTGGGATTCTTAGAATGATTAATGCGCTTTAGTCGCTAGGGGTGGGGCGATAATTTAAATACTCCTTTTTGGATTCGGTGTGTAATTTAATATCTCTAGTAGGAATGGATTTTTTGTTCCAAAGATTTAATGGTGATGATTCTTTTGAAATAGTTTATTTTGTAAGGACGCAATTTTTTAAATACTCTTTTAAAGTAGCTGTAATGCCTTGTTGAATGCAGTCAGTAACAAAGGCATGTCCAATGGAAACCTCCGTCAAAGTAGGAACGTTTTGAACTAGAAAGCTTAGGTTGTTTAAATCCAGGTCGTGGCCTGCATTTAAGTGTATGCCTGAGTTTTTTAATTGCGACGCTAAGTCTAAGATAGGAGAAATTGCACCTTTTTTACTTGTAGGGAATTGTTTGGCGTAGGCATACGTATAAATTTCTACCCGGCTTGGGTTGATATCTTTTAACGTGTCTAAATCAGTCATCCCTGGGTTTAAAAAAATTGACGTGCGACAGGGGAATTGAGGAACTACGTCTTTTAGAAACTCTTTTTCGTTTATGATATCCCAGCCAAATGATGATGTTAATGCTTCTGGTGGGTCAGGAACTAAAGTGACCTGATCTGGTTTTGTTGCCTGAATTAGTTTTATAAAATCGTTTGATGGATATCCTTCTACATTAAATTCTTTGCCTGGGTAGTCTTGAACTAATTTTTTTAATTCAAAAACATCCTTATATCGAATATGCCGGCCATCTGGTCGTGGGTGGACGGTCAGTCCGTCAGCTCCTAAATCTAGGCATTGTCTTGCTATCGTTAGTAAGTTTGGTTTGTTTTCACCACGAGAATTTCGGATGAGTGCAAATTTATTAATATTTATACTGAGTTTAGCCATTTTATAGTGACTAAGAATACCTGTCATTTTTCGTATTGCCAATTGTTGTCATTCAAGTCAAAAGACGATAGGTTTATTGTATTAGGAGGATTTTATGATTGTAATCACTGGTGGAGCTGGATTTATTGGAAGTGCGTTTGCTTGGAAATGTAACCTAGAAGGGCGAAGCGACTTAATTATCGTTGATAATATCCAAAAAAATGAAAAATGGCGGAATTTAGTGTCCATTCAATACCATGATTATTTGCATAAATCTGATTTTATAGAACAAATTATAACAGGCACTTTTTCTCATAAGGTAGATGCTATTGTTCACATGGGCGCTTGCTCAGCAACGACAGAGATGGACATGGACTATTTGATGGAGAATAATTATCGATATACTAAAATTCTTGCTGAGTGGTGTTTAAAAAATGGTGTTCGATTTATTTATGCAAGTAGTGCAGCAACCTATGGGAATGGTGAATTTGGATTTGAAGACGATGAATCTAATGTAAAACAGTTAAAACCAATTAATAGATATGGATATTCAAAGCAATTATTCGATTTACACGCGTTGAATCAAGGATGGATGGATAGAATAGTTGGATTGAAATTTTTTAATGTATTTGGACCAAATGAATTTCATAAAGAGGGTATGAGAAGTGTTATGTGTAAAGCATATCCAGATGTTTTAAAAACCAAACGAATGAATCTATTTAAATCTTATCGAAAAAACTATACAGATGGTGGACAGCAGCGTGATTTTGTATATGTGAAAGATGTTGTGACTGTTATTTGGTGGTTAATGAATAGCGCGTCAGTGTCTGGTTTATTTAATGTTGGGACGGGAACGTCTCGTTCTTGGAATGACCTTTCAGTTGCATTGTTTAAATCAATGAATATTCCTCCTGCTATTGATTATATCGATATGCCTGATAATTTGATTAATCAGTATCAATATTATACGCAGGCTTCAATGAATAAATTAAAAGGACAAGGGTGTGACATTAATTTTATGACATTGGAAGAAGCTATGGATGATTATGTTTCTGGATATTTAAAGGATGGTAATTTTTTGGCGTCTGTTTAAATGTAGAGGATATAGATTGTCGACGAATGAGGTGTATAATTTTTTCTATACCGTTAAAAGGGAGTTTGGTATAATTCTAAAAAAGTAAGGGATAAATTATTCTAGAAAGAGTGATTACCTACTTCAAATTCCTTGAAAAGAGATAATACCGTAATGAGAAATATGATTGAAAAATTTTTTAAAGTTTCCAGAATTGGATCGATAATGCAAAGTTTTCGGTGTGATTTAGGAATTGACTTAGGTACCGCAAACACACTTGTTTTTGCACAGGGCGAAGGAGTCATTGTCCAAGAACCATCCGTTGTTGCGTTAGATAATAAAAAGAACTTGGTTTTGGCAGTTGGCGACGAGGCTAAAAAAATGATTGGACGTACGCCTGGAAATGTTGTTGCTGTTCGACCTCTTCGTGATGGAGTTATTGCAGACTTTGATATTACTGAGACGATGTTGAAATATTTTATAAAACGAGCTTTACCTAAAAAAAACTTTTTCAAGCCTCGAATTATTGTTGGGGTTCCTTCTGGCATTACTGGTGTTGAAAAACGAGCGGTATTAGATGCAACTTATCATGCTGGGGCTAAGGAAGCTTTTTTAATTGAAGAGCCTATGGCTGCTGCAATTGGTGCAAATTTGCCAGTTTCAGAACCGACAGGAAGTATGATTGTTGATATTGGTGGTGGAACAACAGAGGTGGCTGTTATATCTTTGGGAGGAATTGTTGTTTCTAAGTCTATTCGGGTAGCCGGTGATGAAATGGATGAGGCTATTATTTCTCATTGTAGAGATAACTATAGATTATTAATTGGTGAACGTACGGCAGAGGAAATTAAGATTAAATTGGGTTCAGCTTATGATATGGGGAAAGAGAGTACTCTTGAAGTTCGTGGTCGTGATTTAGTTTCTGGCCTACCTCGTACATTTACATTAACAACTACAGAGATTCGGGATGCATTGAAAGATCCTATTCGAACGATAGTAGATGGTATTCGAAATACATTAGAGCAAACTCCTCCCGAGCTTTCTTCGGATATAATGGACTTTGGTATTACACTTGCAGGCGGAGGCGCATTGTTACAAGGGTTAGATAAATTTATTCAAAGTGAAACAAGTATTCACGTGAATATTGCAGAAAACCCATTGGAATGTGTGGCCCTTGGTACTGGGAAGGCTTTAAGTGAAATTGATATTTTAAGAAAAGTTTTAATTTCAGAGTAATTTTTTTATTTTCACATTAGTTTTTTAGTATATCTAAGCGATTCGGTATTTCTTTTTGAATATGGGGTTTGTCTAAACTAATCAAGAAATTCATTGCGAATAAATCGTCAGATAAGTTTTTATGAAATTTTCTAGTGTTTCATGCATAGATTTTTTATATGAACTAAGGTGAGATTTGGTTCAAGGGTGTTTTTTTTTGACGGTCTCTAGACTCGCGAGGTTTAACTTGGTACGTCCTATTTTGTGCCTTCCTACTGATCTTAGGGATAAGGTTAACCGGTGGGAACAGTTTGAAAAACTATCTTTTAATTTGCCCTCTGACTTTTCGGATGCTGATGTTTTTTCTTTTTTTATGCAGTCTTCAATGACTAGTCAAGTTAAGCAACGATTCATTAAAAATTTGGGGTTTTACTCTTTAGACTCGGGTGAGTGTCTTTGGATTCAAAAAGCGAATTGTATCACGCCTCCTATTAAGATATTTGAAAAAAATAACACCGACTCTTGGTCGTTTTCTATTTTATTTGAGACTAAAACTGCAATTGCTGTGTGTGCCTCTAATCCTTACAAAAATAATTGTGAATTCAAGCAATTTTCTCAGAAAAAAAAATATATTTTTATCGAAAATAACAAGTCAAATTTAGAGTCTGATTTTGGGAATTTTTGTATTAATGGGGATGGAGTTAGTGATTTAAGGAATGTAGCGAATGAAGGTCATCAGAATGTCAGTCAAGGCGAGGATGGTAGAAGTCGACGTGAAGACTCGAGATCAGAAGATGATGTTTTGAAGCACGTGGTTAGGATGGCTTTTGAACAACAGGCGTCGGATATTCACTTTTACGCTGTTACTATGGGGTACGATATTTTTCTTCGTGTTAAGGGACGATTGGTTTATTTTAAGAGGCATGTTCATGCCGGGTTCGATCAACGTCTCAAATTTAGATCGAATATGGATATATCTATATATAATGTAGCTCAGGATGGCCGAATGAGTTTAGATTTATCAGCGTGTCGGGTTAAGGGGGCGCCTGAAAGATTGGTGACTGTTGATCTTAGGGTGTCTTCTTACCCTTCTTTTTATGGGGAAAACTTTGTTCTAAGGTTATTTTCGGAGAACCGAAAGTTTGATATTGAGTCTGGGTTAGGATTTAGTAAAAAGTTGATATCTCCTATAAAAAATATTTTAAAAAAACAATCTGGGTTGTTTTTGGTTACAGGCCCGACGGGATCTGGAAAAACGACAACGTTATATGGGTTTATGAATTGGATTGTAAATCAAGAGAAAAAGCATATTATTTCTATTGAGGATCCTGTAGAGGCTCTTATCCCTGGGGTGCAACAGTCGCAAATTCACGATGGATTTGGATTTTCGGATGCTTTGAAATCCATTCTTCGACAGGACCCCGATGTAATTATATTGGGGGAAATAAGAGATGCCAGTACGGCAAAAATTGCGATTGAAGCAGCGTATACTGGACATTTAGTTTTTGCTACGTTGCATACATCAAGTTGTTGGTCAGCAATGTCTCGGCTTAAGAGTTTTGGATTGGATTTGTTTTTAGTTAACCATTGCTTACTGGGTGTTTTGTCACAGCAGTTGGTACAACTTAAATGCTCCTGTGGAACTGGTTGTGAAAAATGTGAGTTTTCTACGATAAAAAAGAGATATCCAATCCATGAATTATTGATTTTGAATCATATGGATTTTAAACAAACATGGATGGATGAATCCGCCTTTGATTCTCATTTTTTTCATCGATTTAAAGATGATATTACTTTGAAAAAATTAGGAAAAGAGTTGAATACTGATATCCAGTTTGATTAACTAGTTAAAATGAAACGATTATCATATAGTCAAATTGATGAAATAACGGAGTTACTTTTATCTGAGTATGTGGGCGTGTATCCATTTGATACGATTTTTGGATTTATCGGGATTGTGACTCCGACTGTTGAAAAAAAAATTGCGTCGATTAAAAATAGGCAAGAGGGGCATCCATTTTTGATGCTTGTCGATTCCTTGGAGTCAGCTAGAAAATGGGTAGATATACCCTGTAAATTTGAATTATTTGTTAAATCTGTCTGGCCAGGACCGGTTACCCTTGTTTTTAGAAAAAAAGATAATATGGGGAGCTCTAATTTAGGGACTTTAGCAATAAGGATTCCAGCTGACATGGTATTGAGGACGCTGATTCAACGAGTTGGTGGAGCCATCTATTCAACAAGTGTTAATGTTTCAGGAGAACGTTCGTGTCTAACAGAATCAACTATTCCTGATTCTATAAAAAAATGTTTAGATTTTTTTGTTACGGCAGATGATAAACTAAGTAATCGAGTGGCTTCGACGATTGTTGATTGCACATTTAATACACCTATAGTTTTGAGAAATGGAGATAATGTAAAGGGTGTTTTAGATATGATAAATTGTATCGAAAAATAGTAGCGTACCTGTTTTTAATCTAAAGGATTTACGACGGAGCCGTTGTTGGCCGGTTTAGTCTTCGTTCATCATTTTTTTTAGACTTACGCTATTGGACTAGTCTGTGTTCTGTATAAGAGGTTGTCAGACTATTTTTATGCCTTAGCACACGATGGGTTAGTATCTATATGAGAACATGTTTCATGTTTTTTTTATATGGAGCCTGGTATCTGTGTGTTGATTGTTATAATCAAAGGGAAGAAGCATTATGCTTTTATATATCTCCAGGGTACAATTTTTATTACTAGGTAAAAAAGGGTGAGATTCACGTTTTTTTTTGTATTTTGACATGCTTTCTCATCTTGACCTTAAGGTATTGAATTGGTAAAATTATTTCTGCTAATTTAATCTAAGAATTGATATTTAAAATTAATTTTATGATTTTAATGGCAGTTTAATTAAGCACTTTTTATAAAGGCTGCTTCTCCTAATAATCGGTTGTGATTAGATTGGAGACAGCCATTTTTTTTATTTATCGAGGAAAAAAATGATACTAATAGATAATTTTAGACAAGTAACCGCTCAGATTGAAAGTGAAAGAGGCGTTCCTAGAGACGTTTTAATTTCCGCAATTGAACAGGCTCTGATTGCCGCATGTAGAAGAAAAGTAACAGAAGAAGCTGTGTTGGAAGCAACGATCGATCCTGAATCAGGAGAGGCAAATATTTTTCAAGTATATGAAGTTGTTGATGAAGTTGAAGATGAAGATCTGCATATAACAGTAGAAAATGCTAGACGAAAAGACCCTAGTGTTGGCGTTGGTTCTCAAATCAAAGTAAATATCACGCCTTCGGATTTTGGAAGAATTGCTGCGTTAACAGCAAAGCAGGTTATTGTGCAACGAATAAGAGAGGCTGAGAAGCAGTCTATTTTTGAGGAATTTAAAGATAAAATTGGAACTGTTTTAATCGGGACGGTTCAGCGCGTAGAAGGCGATAATTATCTTATTAATCTTGGTCGGTCTGAAGCGATTTTAAATAGACGCGATCAAATTCCTGGTGAAACATTAAGTGTTAAGGAAAAAGTAAGGGTATATTTGTCTAATATAGACATGACACCTAGAGGCCCTCTTTTACGTATTTCTAGAAGTCATCCTGGTTTATTAAAGTGTTTGTTTCATTTAGAAATTCCAGAAATCTCTGAGGGGATTATTGAAATTAAGAGCATTAGTCGTGAGCCCGGTGTGAGAGCAAAAGTTGCTGTTAAATCTAATAATGCGTCTATAGGCGCTGTTGGAACATGTGTTGGACATTTAGGGGGACGAATTCAATCGATCATCAGGGAATTGGGTAGAGAAAAAATAGATGTTCTTGAATGGTCGGAAATGCCAGAATCGTTTATTGCAAATGCCTTAAAACCGGCAAAAATTGCAGATGTTAAGTTATTGGATGTTGAAGAAAAAACGGCGGTTGTAGTTGTTGCTAAAGATCAATTATCTTTGGCAATTGGGAAGTATGGAGTGAATGTACGTCTTTCAGTTAAGCTCACCGGGTGGAAGTTGGATATTGTAAGTGAAGATGAATATTCCAGGCGTCTGGACGAGTTTAAGCCTAAGAATCAGTTATCCATAGAGGATAGGATTCGATTGAATCAAGAAGCCAACGGCGAATATGAAGACGAGGATTCGGGGGAACCCTCATTGGCAGAGAGGCTTAAATTGACAAGGCTAAAAATGGAAGAAGAAGAAGAAGCTGCAGAATCTGAAGGTCTGACGATAGCTGATTTTTCTGGAATTGTTGGATTAAACGAAGATGAAATTAGAACATATGCTGACGAATGTGGTTTTGGAACGTTTGATGACAAGACAACGCTGAGTCCTGAGCAAATGGAAACATTGAAAAGTAAGATTAAAAACAAATAAGAGGATAAGAATTTAGTACTATGAAACTGATTGAGTTAGCACGAGAATTAAGAAAACCAGCCCGAGAGTTAATTAAAGTATTGTCTATGCAAGGCATTAAAGTTAAAAAGCCTGCAAGTAAATTAAATGAGAGATCAATTAAGATACTGAGAGACTTGTATTCTACGAAGAAAGTAGACGAGGTCGTTGTTATAGAGACTGATGGCCCTATTATTATAAAAAAAGGCGATAAATTTGTTGTAAAGGACTTTGCTGATAAAATGGGGATAGAGTTATCTACTATTATGAAAGCTATTCTTGAATTGGGGTTCCTTTTAAATATGAATTCAGCTATTGAAAATGATGTAGCTGTAAAAATTGGTGAAAAACTTGGTGTTGAAATTAAGGTTGAGAAAGAAATAATTGGCCAAGATCAGACGATTAAGGATCAAGTAGACCAAATTAGAATTGATGAGATTGATGCGGACCCAGAAACGCTTGTCGAGAGACCTCCTGTCATTACTATAATGGGGCATGTCGATCATGGCAAAACGTTATTGTTAGACACGATTCGTAAATCTAACGTTGTCGCTGAAGAAAAAGGTGGTATTACTCAACATATCGGTGCTTATCAGGTTGAGTTTTCTGGAAAAAAATTAACATTTTTAGACACGCCTGGTCACGCTGCTTTTACTGCTATTAGGGCAAGAGGTAGTCAATTAACGGATATAACAATTTTAGTTGTTGCTGCCGATGAAGGTGTTAAACCTCAAACTGAGGAAGCAATTCATCATGCTAAAGCTGCTAATGTTCCGATTATTGTCGCTTTAAATAAAATAGATAAACCAGATGCAAATATTGAGCAAGTAAAGCAAGAATTGGCTAAACATGATTTAGTGGCAGAAGATTGGGGCGGTAAAACGATTATGGTTCCTTTGTCTGCTAAGTCTGGAAAAGGGATTGACGATTTATTGGATATGTTAGTGTTAGTGTCTGAAATGCTAGAATTGAAGGCTGTTTCAAGCGGAGACGCGAAGGCGATTGTCATTGAGTCTAAATTGTCTAGAAAAAAGGGTCCTGTTGCAACAGTGTTGGTCAAAACAGGTGTCCTTAAAGTTGGTGATAGTTTTTCTTTGGGGTCTTCTTCTGGAAAAGTTAGAGCATTGGTTTCAGACTCGGGGGACATGCTTAACGAAGCTTTGCCAGGACGACCTGTCGAAATATTAGGTATTTCAGATGTCCCTAGCCCAGGAGACTTATTGGAAGTCCTTAATGATGAAAAGAAATTAAAAGCGATTGTTGAGAAAAAGCGGTTGCTTGATGCGGATGTTAAGAAAAAGGCAGTTACCGGGGCCTCTCTTGAATCATTAGCGAAAAAAGTCGAACTTGGGGAAACAGGTCAGTTAAAACTTATTTTGAAGGGCGATGTTAATGGTTCTTTAGAAGCTATCGCTGTTTCAGTGAGTCAACTGGAATCTGAGGATATCGCTGTTTCTATCGTTCACTCGGCGACAGGCCAGGTGACCGAAAATGATGTAATGTTGGCGGCTGCTTCTCAGTCTATGATTATTGCATTTAACGTGGATGTTGGTGTTGATATTCAACAGTTAGCAGATGAGAATTCTATAGAGATCAAGTCTTATGGGATTATATATAAGATAATTGAAGATATTGAAAAAACATTATCTGGTATGTTTACGCCGGAGATAATAGAAATTGAAATTGGTCGTGCTCAAGTCAGACAAGTTTATAGTTTTTCTAAGCTAGGATTTATTTTAGGGTCACATGTATCAGAAGGGAAAATGATTCGAAATAGTACCGTTCGTGTTTATCGAGAGAATAAGGAAACGTTTTCAGGTAAGTTGACATCTTTGAAGCGGTTCAAAGACGACGTAAAAGAAGTTCTTTCCGGGTTCGAATGTGGTATTGTTCTTGACGGCATTAAGGATGTAAAAGAAGGCGACGTTATTGCTAGCTTTATGCTTGAAGAAGTTAAATAACTGGTGTCTAAGAAGAATCGAATCGAATCGTTAATTAGAGAATGTGTTTCTGAGATATTGAGACGAACTATTAATAATCAAAAGATAGGATTTATAAGTATCACAGGTGTTAAATTATCTAGTGATGGATCCTATGCTTGGGTTTATTATAGTCAAATAGGGACCGAAGAAGAGAAGCGAAAAACAAAATATGCGTTAAAGTCAGCCGCTAAATTTATTAAGGGCGAGTTTGGAAAAATGGTCCGAATAAAAATTGTACCTAATATGCGCTTTACTTATGATGACTCTCTTGAACGAGGGGCTCATATTATTCAGAAATTAAATGCTCTCGCGCCAGAACAGAATGACTAATAATGATTCCATCAGACCTTTTTGATTTATTATTACCAAAACAACAGAATTTTTTATTAGTTACCCACAAGTTTCCAGACCATGATGCTATAGGTTCATTATTATCTATGGCGCAAATGTTAAAAATTCAGGGTCATAATGTTACCTGTTGGGTTCCTGACTTTGACAGACGAGAATTTGGATGGATGCCCGGAAACGAACTGGTGACTGACCACTCAATTTTGCGCATTGAACCTAGTGCGTCTGATTTCGTGGGTGGTAACGGGACGTATAATTTTGTTATCTCTTTAGATGCTTCCAATTTTGATAGGATCCCACAAAACCAACAATTGGTGTCTCTGCTAAAAAGTGTGCCTTTAATTAATATTGATCATCATATGGATAATTCTCATTACGGCGCGTATAACTATGTCGTTGATTTGTCGTCTGTCGGTGAATTGCTATTTCAATTGTTTTTAAGTTGGGGTTGGGAAGTCGATGCGTCTGTTTCTACTTGTTTGTACGCGGCGATTTGTTCAGATACGGGACGTTTTTTGTTTGATAACACGACAGGATCTACATTAATTGCGGCAGGAGCTCTCATAAATCGAGGTGCTGATAGACATTTGGTTTCTCGTAAAATATACGAGTCCAAATCTCAAGCTGATTTTTCTATTTTATTATTGGCATTAAAGAATCTTGTTGTGAACGAATCGTTACGGTATGGATATAGTTTTTTACCGTTCCCAAATCCTGACACTAAAGCAAAACCTATAGATTTTATTCGCCAATGCGCAGATATTGATATAGCGCTTATTTTTCAGGAAGTAGAGGAAAATGTGGTTAAAATTAGTTTGCGGTCCAAGGAGTCTTTTGATGTTCAGTCTTTTTCTTCTCAATTTGGGGGAGGTGGACATAAAAAGGCATCTGGTATTATTCTTAAAGGGTCTTTAGACGACGTCATTCAACGAGTTATCGATGCGCTTGAATCTTCCATTAACTCTATCTGAACCCTTTGGTTACTTGTTTATTGATAAGTCAGAAGGGGTTACCTCTTTCTCTGTCGTTGGTAAGGTAAGAAAATGTCTTGGTGTAAAAAAAGTTGGATTTGCAGGCACCCTCGATCCTTTTAGTTCTGGTCTTTTGATAATGGGTGTTGGGCGCAATTTTACAAAACATATGGACGGATTTCACCTTTTGCCTAAAACTTATAAAGTTGTTATGGTTTTAGGGATATCGACTGATACGTTAGATAGTTATGGCAAGATTACGTCTGTCGACGAGTCGTTTAAACGCAAAGTTTTAGATAGTAAACAAGTGGCTACAATTTTTGAGTCGTTTGTTGGGAAACAAGACCAACTTCCTCCTATTTTTAGCGCAAAAAAGGTTAATGGTCGTCGATTATATTCCCTGGCAAGAAATACAAAAACAGAAGCGGAAATAAAGGCTATAGAGGCGACCATTAAGGCTGCTAGTGTGACGGTTCATCGGATAACCGTTGATTCGGTAGATTCTTATTTTTTTCCTCAAATTCAATTTACGGTTACGTGTTCAAAAGGGACTTACATTAGAAGTTTATGCCGGGATATTGCTGAGGCATTCGACACTGTTGGGTATGCTAAAAATTTAATCCGCTCTCAGATTGGGTCGTTTTGTGTTGATGATGCGATTCCATTGTCGGACGTTACCAAGGAGAGATCTGTTGAATCGTTGGTTTTGGATCCTCTATATTATGAGAAATTGGCAGATTATTAATGGATAAATATTAAGTTCATGAAAAATTTAAAGGTATATGGTTCTTTTAAAAAAGGCGAAGAAATATTGGGGTTAGGCGTGTTTGATGGGTTACATTTGGGACACCAAGAAATCTTGAAAGTCTCTACGAGTTTATTGACCTTTTTTCCCCACCCTTTGATGGCATTGAAGAAACGACAGGTCCCGAATCTTACAAGCTTAGACGAATTGAGAACGTATGTGGATTCGTTGTTAGTTATCAGATTTTCTAAAGTTTTAGCTGGCCTGTCCGCGCTTGAATTTTTGGAAGCTATATTATGGGACCAGATTAGGCCTAAACATATCGTTGTTGGATATGATTTTAAATTTGGAAATCGGCAGAAAGGTGATATTTATCTTTTAGAGAAATGGACTAAGGTAAAAGGTATACGTCTTACTGTAGTAGACGCGGTATCGCATCAAAATACGGTAGTAAAAAGTTCAAAAATTCGGGCATTGTTCCAAGATGGTTCTTTTGAAGATGCCATTAACCTAATTGGGCATTCATATTTAATAAAAGGGATGGTCATAAAGGGTGAAGGGAGGGGCAGGAAAATAGGGTTCCCGACGGCTAATATCAAAGTCAATTCTATTAAACTGTTGCCTAAACCGGGGGTGTATTCGGGGCATGTATTTTTAAAGAGAAAAAAATTTGCGGCTATGATATATATCGGAAATAAACCTACCTTTAATGGGACGTACTCGTCTGTTGAAGTGCATATAGTGGGTGGAGTTTTTTCTTTGTATAATCGAAAATTGGCTGTTTATTTATGCCACCAGATTCGCGGAGAAGTTAAGTTTTCTTCCGCTGCTGAATTGGTTTCTCAAATTAAAAAAGATATAGCTAAAGCGTCAAAAAACGTTGAAAAATGAACATATGGTTTCGAAAGACAGTAATTTAGACCGAACAAAGAAACAAAGATTATTTACGGATAACGTATCTGTACATAACGAAAATATTTTTTCTACTTGGTTATTAGATGTTGAATCAGAGCCACATCTAGCAAAAATAGTGCATGATTCGTCTAGAAATTTTGTAAGTGATTCAAAGTCTCTTTTGCAAGAATTAGTAGCGTCTGCCTCCTCTTATACATTTCCAGAACTGGAGTCCAAAGACATCCAGCCTTTTTTTAAATTGTGGCACAAAATTTTACGTGAACAGACCTCAAAAGGTATGACTTTAAAGTCGTTAGGGCTATCTATATTTTCATTGAAGAAAACGTTATCAAGGTACATGGAGAATGTTTCTTTGGATAATAGAAGCCGACGTTTTTTGAATCAATTAAGCCAATTATTAGATTTTGTTGGGTTATTTACCTTTGAAGTGTACTCTGCTGAGCAAGAGGATGAAATTAATCAACAGAACGAACAAATTGAATACCTTCAATCCAACTTTTTTTCTTCTCATCGATTGGTGGGCAAAAGTGAAGCTATGAAACACGTCTATAAAATGGTTGGGTTGGTATTAGATAATGATATCACGGTTATTTTAGAGGGGGAAACAGGGACAGGAAAAGAGGTTATTGCCCAATTAATTCATGAGAATTCTATTCGAAAAAACAAACCTTTTGTGGTTGTGAATTGTGGAGCCATCCCAAAAGATTTAGTGGAATCAGAATTATTTGGTTATGAAAAAGGGAGTTTTACAGGTGCCGAATCCGATAAGCCAGGGAAGTTTTTACTGGCGAATAATGGGACTTTATTTTTGGATGAAATCGGAGAGTTGCCTTTGGATGCGCAGGTTAAATTATTACGTGTATTGCAGACTAAGGAAGTTGAAGGGATAGGGGCTAGTACTAAACAGAGTATTAATATAAGAGTGCTTGCCGCCACACA
>JABIQV010000015.1 GCA_018699495.1 bacterium
CCTACAAATGGCCAATCATTAGCTTGGTCATCAGGGTCTAACGAATGGGCGCCTTATACGGTAACGGTAGAAGGAATTGCAGGTGGGGATTTATCTGGGGTTTATCCAGATCCAGAACTTTCATTGACAGGAGTTACGAAGGGTACTTATGGCTCAGAGAATACATTAGGTCAATTTACAGTAGACGAAAAAGGACGAATTACAGCTGTTTCAACTGTTACGATTAGCGGTGTTTCTCCAGCGGGGGCTGCAGGTGGAGACTTATCAGGATTTTTTCCAAATCCTGAAGTAACAAAAATTCAAGGGAGATCTATTTCATCTACGGCACCATCTACCGGTCAATCGTTGGTTTGGAATAATGATGAAAGTTCTTGGGCTCCATATACAGTTACTGTGACAGGACCTGCAGGAGGAGATTTGGTTGGGACATTTCCTAGTCCAGTATTAGCTTCAATTAATGGATTAGCAGCTGGTACTTATGGTGCTTCGACAAAAGTACCCTTATTAACAATCGATGCTAAAGGTCGGGTCACTTCTGTTTCTGAAACGACTATATCTGGAGTAGAACCTGCGGGTAGTGCTGGAGGTGATTTATCAGGAAATTATCCAAATCCAACATTGGCGTCTACGGGAGTTGCGTCTGGTACGTATGGGTCAAATAGTAGTGTTGCTCAATTTTTTGTTGATACTAAAGGACGTATTACGTCTGTAAATAATGTTGCTATCGATCCCGTTGAACCAACAGGTCCAGCAGGTGGTGATTTATCTGGAAATTACCCAGATCCTACATTAGCAGACACAGAGGTGGCAGCAGGAACTTATGGAACATCTACGAGTACTCCAAGACTTCAAATTGACTCTAAAGGGCGAATTATTTCAGCTAGTCTGTTGACCATTTCGGGAGTAGAACCTGCTGGAAATGCTTCTGGTGATTTGGGTGGAACATATCCAAACCCTACAGTAGATAAATTGTTAGGACGACCATTGTCTTCGACAGCACCTTCAAATGGCCAAGCTATTGTGTGGAATAATACGGCATCAGAATGGGAGCCAGTTACAATCACTGCAGAAGGAGACGCTAGCGGAGATTTAACAGGAACTTTTCCAAATCCAACACTTATATCTACAGGCGTAACGTCTGGGAATTATGGAACACAAACGACAGCACCTCAGATTCAAATAGATACTAAAGGGAGAATTACATCTGCAGGGTCTGTAACAATTTCTGGCGTAACACCTTCAGGAAATGCGAGTGGGGATTTATCTAGCACGTATCCTAGTCCAACCGTTGTGAAACTAAGAGGGCGATTAATTTCAACAGAAACTCCTTCAGAAGGAGAGGTATTGGCTTGGGATGACAGTGGGTCTACATGGATTCCAACTATTAACACCGCGTCTGGGCCAGCTGGCGGTGTATTGACGGGAACATATCCTAATCCTACGTTAATGGATTCGGGTGTTGATGCAGGTACCTATGGAACTCAAACACAAGCACCTCGTTTAATTATTGATTCAAGTGGAAGAATAACGTCTGCAAATTTGATTACTATTTCAGGGGTTGTCCCTTCTGGTAATTCTGGTGGAGATTTAGGAAGTACATATCCAAATCCTACGGTTGTTGGCATTCAAGGACGATCGATTTCTACAACACCTCCTCAAGAAGGGGAATCATTAACATGGGATAGTTCAATTTCAGAGTGGGTTCCTGGTGAACAAACGGCAGAAGGTCCTGCAGGTGGAGATTTATCTGGAACATATCCTAACCCGTCATTAGCGGCATCAGGTGTTGTCTCAGGTATTTATGGGTCTCATAACCAATTACCCCAATTAACTATCGATTTAAAAGGACGTGTTATAAGTGTTGCTACTGTAAATATAAGTGGAGTTTCACCGGGAGGGGCTGCTAGTGGCGATATAACTGGAAATTATCCAAGTCCTATAGTGTCTGGATTTTTAAATAATGCAATCGATTCATCGGTTTCTCCTAATAATGGAGAATCCTTGGTTTGGGTTGCTTCTAGTAATATGTGGGAGTATCAAAACGCAGAGACAAGAGGAACTGCAGGTGGAGACTTAACAGGACAATATCCGAATGCAGAACTTGCCGCAACTGGAGTGACGGAAGGGGTATATGGATCAGCTACTCAGAATGTAATATTTACTGTTGATACAAAAGGTAGAATAACGACTGCTTCAAATTTAATTGTTTCGACAACTGTTCCTCCAATTGGAGCGGCCGGCGGAGATTTAAATGGAACGTATCCAAATCCAAGTTTAAAGAATACAGATGTAACTCCATATACTTATGGGGAAACCGAAAAAATTCCTGTTATTACGGTTGATTCAAAAGGACGGTTAACAGTAGCTACAGAAATTGCTGTTGGAAATGCTACTCCAACTGGAAATGCAGGTGGTGATTTTTCGGGAACATATCCGAATCCGTCGTTAAACCCTGTTGGGGTTGCGGATGGTACTTATGGAAGTCACAATTATTCGTCAGTGATAACTGTAGATTTGCAGGGACGGGTTACAAGTGCATCTAATACATTAATTTCTGATGTAACTCCCGCTGGCCCGGCTGGTGGTGATTTAGCAGGCACGTATCCAAATCCAATATTGGCACCATCTGGTGTAACTGAGGGGACATATGGGGCTTCAAATTTAACGCCAGTTTTCACAGTAGATCAAGGTGGTCGAGTTACGTCTGTCGTAAATACATTTATTTCGGGTGTTATCCCAACTGGATCTGCTGGAGGAGATTTGGAGGGGACGTATCCAAATCCGACGGTTGTTGGGTTGAGAGGACGAACAGTAAGTACAGATGCACCTGTAAACGGAGAATTTTTAGAATGGGATGGTACTGAATGGGCATCTGGACCTGGTGGACCTGGATTTTGGAGTTATTCGGATCCAGTGTTAACAACTGACAAAACAGATGTTCGACTAGAAGGGTCGAATGGATTTTTAATATCAGGAACATATTCATCAGGATACTACAGTTCAAACGATCCTCCTGAAACTGGAGCTGGGTCTAGGTTTATGTTTTTACCTAAAGCATCAGCCGTTAGAGCAGGATACGTTTCTGGAACTCAGTGGGATGGCGTAAATATTGGTTCTTACTCAGCCGCATTTGGACATGATAATACGGCAGCAGCTTCTTATAGTTCGGCGTTGTCTGGATCTGGGAATACCGTTGATAGCGGATCTATTTATTCTACAATTCAAGGCGGGTATTCGAATTTTATTTCTAACGGTGATTATTCATTTATTGGTGGTGGATATGAAAATACGTTATATGGAAATTATGGATTTATTGGTGGTGGGTATCAAAATATACTGAATGCAGGTGGAGGATCGAGTGCTATTGGTGGTGGTGAATCTAATCAAGTTGGTGATGTGAGCAACGGATATAGATATTCTACTATCGCCGGAGGATATAATAATAGTATACAAGCAGAATATGCGACTATTCCAGGAGGATTTGAGAATGTGATAAGTTCTGGAGCTACTTATTCGTTTGCCGCGGGTAAAGGAGCAATAGCTGCACATGAAGGCAGTTTTGTATGGAAAGATAGTACGTCTGGAACATTTTCATCTAATCAAATGAATGAATTTGCAGTGGATGTTGATGGAGGGTTTCATGTGAAGTCGGCAACAGGTGTTTCTGTTTACGGGACACATTCAGGAACAGCAAATTTACCGTCGAGCTCGATAATTCCTGATGGGTCTATTTTTTACTTTTTGACTGGGCAATCGGCTATTCGAGCCGGGTCGTTTAGTGACTCTGTATTTAATCTTGATTCGGACATGGGGAACGATAGTGGGGCATGGAGAAATAGAATAGGCGCCTATTCTGCAGCGTTTGGAAAAGGCACGGAGGCTTTTGGAGAAGGATCTTTTTCTGCTGGGGAATCAAATCTTGTAGAGGGAGAATTGTCTGCGAGTGTAGGAGGGTATCAAAATACAATTGATACTAATTCATCATATAGTTTTACTGCAGCTGGTTATCAGAATTCAATTATAAACTCGGATTATAGCTTTGTTGGTGGTTATTTAGGGGTTATTGATGGTAGTGGTAGTGGGGGAAATAGCATTTTTTTATGGTCTGGAGATGGAAATGCTAATACGGTTACAGAGAATTATTCTTTTAATGTTTATTCTTCAGTTATTAGATTAAATGCAAATGATATTTATAGTCCAACACCTCAACAGACATCGGATCGTCGGTTCAAGAAAAACATACAGGAATTGGATCCTGTATTAGGTAAAATTTTAAGGGTTCGACCTGTAAGCTATCAATGGAACACAGTACATCCAATGATGCAAAATAAAGACGATAGGATTAACGTAGGGGTAATTGCTCAAGAATTTGAGTTGATTTTCCCTGAACTTGTATCGACAGATTCTCAAGGTTATAAATATGTAAATTACTCTGGCTTGGCTCCAATTTTGGTTTCTGTTTTTAAAGAGCAACAGGTTTCTATTGAAAAGCAAGGTTTAGTTATAAAAACGCAACAGCAACAAATAAACGAAAAAATGATTCAAATTCAATTAATGGAGAAAAGGTTGTCAGAGTTAGAAAGAAAACTGGGGCAGTAGGTTGATGAATACCAACCGGTTTAGTCGGTATTTAATACTTGTTTTATTTGTTTTAACCCTCTGTTTTTCAACACGTCTTAATTCTACAGGTGTTCCAATGATTTTAACCTTTGAGGGGACATTTATTGATTCAAAAGAAGGAATAATTCAAGGTATAAAAAAAATTGACATTAGCATAAATGAAGGTGCGGATCCTGAAAAAAATAGTCAAGGCAACGTTCTTTGGCAAGAAGGGTTTAAGAGCGTTTATGTGACTCAAGGATTTATATCGTTAGAATTAGGACATATCACAGATCTAGACCCTTCAATTTTTGAAAAGGAGTCTCTTTATTTTGTTATTCGAATAGAAGGTATCCAAGATCCTGAATTTATTCCTCTATATTATGAAGCTTATTCTGCTGTATCGGCTTCGTCTAAAACGGTTGATTTTGTAAAAGGAACCAATATATATGGAATTGTTCCGACCTCTAATTTGATAGGGGACTATCCAGGAATTTCTAGTATAGGGTCTGTTTCTACGTTTAATATAAATGGCTCTCTTGTTGTTTCTTCTCCAACATTAATTGTTTCGTCACAGTTGAAAAAAATTGGGATTGGGGTTGCAATTCCAGAAGAAATTTTAGATGTTAACGGATCGATCAAGATAAATGTAGATGGGATTATTTTTCCAGATAACCAGCTAATGGTTACAGCAGCTACTCGGAATGTTACAGATAGAATTGAAGAAAAGGGACATTTTACTCTAAGTGCAGATAATATTGAAAATGGTGATGGGTACTTGGATTTTGTGTCTGGAGTAACCTCGATGTTACGTATTTCAAATTCTGGGAACATTGGGTTTCAAAATACAAATCCAAGAGTTGCTTTAGACGTTGGGAACGAACTTATTGTAGGGACATCGACTATTATGGAATCTGGAACCATTCAATTGTCTGGTAATCAGTTAGTAGGCTTTGATGGATTTGATTGGAAACGATTGAGTCACCAAACAAATCATAAAGATGGGTGGTCATTAAATACAGAACATAAGGTAATTACTTCTATATCTCCAACAAACCGAATAGGAATTGGGACCCATAATCCTTCAGAAAATTTGGAGGTAGAGGGTGATGTTCAGGCAGTCAATTTTGAAGGCTCATTTTTAGGAAATGGATCGGAGATTGATTCAATTTATTATGGTCAGTTTTATAAAGAAATACCTGTTACAAAAGGTGGGACCGATAAAGAGTCTTTTAATAATTTTAGTATTCTTTTAGGTGACGAAGCACGTTCTATAACAGAATCTGCATCAATGGGACAATCGTTTTTAATTTTTGGAAATCCGTCTGGAAACACTACCGTCGGTTTTGTAGAAGGTCGTGGGAATTTTGATATAGACAGTGTCAGTGGAAATTTAGAGGTATCTATTAATAAAATTACCCAGACACTACGGTTTGACTCTGTCGGACCTGAATTTAATAAATCGTCGGGTCCGTTCGTTTTTGATTTGGAGGGAAACGTTGGAATAAATACCGATACACCTGTAGTAAAATTAGATATTAATGGAGGACTAATTATAGGTGATACGGATGATTCAATTATTGGATCGTTGCGGTATCGAATTGTGGAAGATGAACCAACAGTGGAGGCTTATCGTAATGGGAATTGGTTTCGTGTTGATAATTTAAGAGTAGCGGGTGGTTGGACAGAAGAAATTCAGAATAAACTGATTCGGTTAACAGAGGGTATTACTAAAGTAGGTATCGGCCATTCGGAACCAAGTACGTCACTTGATATTAACGGTGGATTTAAAATTGGAATGGAAGTTTTGAATCAAGATGAAGAAGAGACAGGGTTAGGCCGTACAAACGGGTCATCGAATGATCAGGTTACAGAATTAGTTCCTACAGGGGTTCAATTTAATTCTGAATTATCTAGATTTCAAGGATATAAAGTAGACTGGGAATTATTGGATATTACGCCTGAAGATGGGTATTTACAAAAAAATGGGACACGATTAACGACAACGGTAGTCACTGACACCTTATTATTAGGTGATGCCTTCAATCCGGATTATATGGTGGACAGTGAGGGGACTGTGAATGGGACCGGTTATTTAAGAGGAGGGGTTCTTTTTCCCTGGGAGCTGTCTAATGATAATGTGTCTGCTCGAGTAGATTATATTGGAATTGGTGGTAACGAAATTGAGGGCTTTGTTACGTTAGGGCAAGGGACCGGAACTCTTGCTACTTTGAAATTAGGTGTCTCTGATGATCAATTAATAGGTAAACAGGGCGCAATTGCTTTTGATGGGAAACTGATTCATATGGGGATAGGTTCGGAACCTCAAACTGTTAGACAAACTTCTTTTGTTACTGAAGATGATAGTCAATCTATTTCAAATAAAACAATTCAAAATTCAGAGTTAGCTGATCATGAGATAAATGGAAAATTAATTGGTGAGTTATTTGTAAAATCGGTTAAGCAGTCAGGATTAATGTCTACGAAATTTAATATGACTAAGGGTGGTGACTTTTATGTACAAACACTTAACGCCCCTCCTATTGATGTCGAATTTCCTGAAGACTTTGATGAATTTGAAACATCTTTTGATAGTGGTATTCGTTATTTGCCTGGCGGAACAATGGGTGCAATTGTCTATGAATCCAATTTTAAAAACTTCTATTTTAGTAATGGGACTGATTGGTTTCAATTGAATTACGATATTTTGAATGACGGGCCCTTTATTCGGTTATATCCAGGACAGCTTTCTTTATTGGAAGCAGCAGATAGACTGGTTATTGGTGACAGCTTGGACACAGAGTCTAAACTGTCAATTGCAGGTACTATTAATTCGGGAGGGTATTATAAAAATGGGGATGAATTACCTTGGATAAAAAAATCGACGACTGTTTATTTGGAAAATGAGAAAGTAGCAATTGGCTCGACAGGGGTTGATGAGAATTATTTGTTAGATGTGTCTGGTCCTTTAAATGCTTCAAATTATAAGGTAAATGGGGAACCTATTCCTCCTGCGGGTGCTACTAGTGGTGGGCTTGTTGGTCTTTTTCCTGGTCCAGAATTAGCTAAAAGTGGCGTTGTCTCCGGAACGTATGGGACTGCTCAATTGAATACAGTATTTCACGTTAATTCTAAAGGACTTATCGTAGATATTGGTACGGAATTGATAGCAGGTGTTCTTCCAGGAGGAGGGGCAAGTGGTGATTTATCGTCGGTTTATCCATCCCCGGTGGTATCGAAGATAAGAGGGTTTTCCATCATTTCGGATGCACCATCAAATAAAAATTCCTTGGTTTGGGATTCGTCGACTGAAGAATGGAAGCCTACTCAAATAACCGCTGTTGGAACTGCGGGTGGCCGATTAACGGGAACATATCCAAGTCCAGAAATAGCGGCATCAGGCGTTGTTGCGTCCACGTATTCGTCGCATACAGCATTGGGCCGACTTAATGTTGATTCTTCTGGATTTATTATAGATATAGTTACAAGAAATATTGAGAATGTTCCTCCCGCTGGAAATGCTGGAGGTGATTTAGAGGGAAATTATCCTAATCCAATATTAGTGGATTCTACGGTTACCCCGGGGCAATATGGAAGTGATATAACATTTGGTCAATTTGTAGTCGGAAGTGACGGGTTTATTTCGTCAGCGACAACTATTAATTTAGGGGAAGTCGAGCCGGGAGGTCCTGCTGGAGGGCGATTATCTTCTGACTATCCTCTTCCAGAATTAGAAGCTAGCGGTGTAATAGCCGGTGACTATGGTCAATCTACAATGGCTTCTATTTTTTCTGTTGATGAAACAGGGTTGATAACAAGTGCTTCATCAGTAACGATAACTGGCGTCCGTCCAGGAGGTGCTGCTGGTGAAGATTTGGCAGGAAATTTTCCGAGTCCAACCTTAGCTTTATCTGGAGTTACAGAAGGTACGTATGGAAGTTCGACTGAAATTCCAATATTTCAAGTTAATGAAAAAGGGATTATTACTAGTGCTAATTCTGTTCATGTTGCAGATGTTGGTCCTGGTGGTTCGGCAGGAGGAGATCTTGGAGCTACTTATCCAAATACATCTGTTTTAAACGTACAAGGAATAGACCTTTCAACTACAGTTCCCGTAAATGGGTCATCTCTTGTTTTATCTCAAGGTAAATGGGCACCTGTTGAAGTTACTGCAGTAGGAAATGCAGGTGGCGACTTATCTGGAACATATCCTAATCCTAATTTAGCTACGAGTGGAGTGACCTCAGGACTATATGGAACAGCAACTAGAAATTCTGTATTCGAGGTAGATTCAAAAGGACGTTTAACATCGGTAAGTTTGGTCGCTATTGAAAATGTGACTCCAGCGGGTTCTGCCTCAGGCGATTTATCCGGGTCGTATCCAGAACCCGTTGTTTCAAAATTTCAAACGTTTCCCGTTTCATCAGCAACGCCTTCTAATGAAGATGCATTAGTTTGGGATGGCGATGATTGGGTTCCAGGAGATGTTCCTATTACAGGAGTCGCTGGAGGAAGTAATGATTTGTCTGGGAATTATCCTAATCCATCACTTTCAGAAACCGGAGTTACTTCAGGAACTTACGGAACAGCAACTCAACTTGGACGATTTGAAGTTGATAGTAAGGGACGAATAATTTCTGTTTCTAATCAAACAATTTCCGGAGTTTTACCTGGAGGTGCCGCAGGTGGTGATTTGTCTGGAACATATCCAAATCCTGTAGTTTCGAAATTAAGAGGACGTTCGATTTCGTCTGATAGTCCATCTGATAACTATTCATTGGTTTGGAATGGGTCTGTCTGGGAGCCAACGTTGATTCAAGCTTCGGGGCCTGCATCGGGTGTTTTATCGGGAACCTTTCCTAATCCAACATTAGCTGCATCGGAAGTTTCAGCTGGTTCTTATGGAGATGCTCAAAATGGATATTCGGTAACTGTTTTAAATAGCGGGATTATTTCAGTTGCATCATCCGTTGGTATTTCTGGAGTTAGTCCAGGAGGAACAGCCGGTGGGTCTTTGTCAGGGGCTTATCCAAATCCTGACTTGGCAACCTCTAACGTAATGGCAGGAACCTATGGAACGGCAACGTCCGTAAATGTTTTTACCGTAAGTGCTAAAGGATTAATTACGGCGGCAAGTAGTATTGCCATAGATGGCGTAACACCTACAGGCTCGACGGATGGATCGTTTACAGGCACGTTTCCTAATCCAGTATTAAAAACAAAGAATGACTTAACATCAGGGTTTTATGGAACTGTTACAAGTGTTCCAAAATTGATTGTAGGTTCTGATGGATTTATAACGTCTTCAAACGAACAAACGATTTCAGGTGTTTTACCAGGTGGAATAGCCGTTGGTGATTTATCGGGCTCTTATCCAAGTCCTGTTGTATCTCGTTTAAAAGGTGTTTCCTTGAATGTGACAGCGCCTTTAAATGGAGAGACATATATTTTTACAACCGATAGATGGAAACCAGGAATTGTAGATGTTTCGGGCGTTGCTGGAGGAGATTTTGATGGAGCGTATCCGTCTCCGGTATTGGTGACACGAAATGGTTTAGTTCCACTAACCACATTTGGAAATGCGACTCATGTTCCTGTTGTAACCGTGGATTCAAAAGGATTAATTACAGCGGTAACGGAGCAACTAGTTTCTAACGTTTTACCTGGAGGGACAGCATCTGGAGATTTATCTGGAGATTATCCTGGTCCTGTGGTTTCTAAATTGAGGGGCAATATGATAACTGAGGCAGCACCCTCAAATGGAGATAGTTATGTATTTACATCTGGATCATGGGTTGCCGGCTATATTGAGGCAACGGGTTCTGCCGGAGGTGTTTTTCAAGGAACGTTCCCTAATCCTACTTTATCAACGAGAAGTGAGTTAGCTATTGGAATACCGTACGGAAATTCAACACATATTCCTATTTTTGAGGTTGATGAGATGGGATTAGTTATTACTATTAATGAGCAGCTGGTGTCTGGTGTATTGCCTGGAGGAACCGCTGGAAATGAATTGAGTGGGACGTATCCTAATCCAATTGTTATTAAGTTTAGAGGCGTCACTATTAATGCGGTAGCGCCTACGGATAATGATACATTGGTGTATCAAACGGATGAATGGGTTCCTGGAAAAATTCCTCCGACAGGAAATGCCAGTGGTGTTTTAGCAGGTTCTTATCCAAACCCAACCCTTGCAAATGTTACTCAAAATGTTTCTGGGATAAAGGGTAATGCGCGTTCAATTTCTCAATTGACTATTGATTCGTCCGGACAAATTGTGGATGTAGCTACTGTAAATATTTATGATGTTACTCCTTTAGGAACTGCATCTGGCGATTTTTCGGGATCTTATCCTAATCCTACGGTAATCGCTCTAAATGGCATTCCTTTATCAACAGACCCGCCACAAAATGGGGATACATTAACTTATATATCGGGCGAATTGGTTCCCGACCCTATAAATGCCTATGGCAATTTGGCAGGTGGAGATTTGGAAGGAAGTTTTCCTAGTCCAAATTTAATTGTATCGGGAGTTACTTCCGGAAACTATGGTGTTACTAATCAAATTGCTCAATTTACTGTAGATGCAAAAGGAAGAATTACAGATGTTACAAATGTATTAATAACTCATGCCAACCCAGGTGGAGCTGTTGGGGGAGCTGATTTTGTAGGTAATTATCCAAATATTGAATTGAAGGCGAGTGGTGTAACAGCAGGAAGTTATGGTGCAGAAGGCACGGTTCCCGTCATTGAGGTAAATTCCAAAGGATTTGTTACCTCAGTTACAGAAGTTGGTTTAATTGCGGAACCAATTGGACCTGCTGGAGGAAAATTATCAGGAACCTATCCGAATCCAACATTAAATGTGTCTGGGGTTTCGGTAAACACCTATGGTACGTATAAAACAGATGCAGCGACCTTTTATGTAGGTGACGATGGGATTATAACAACAATAAATGAGGTTGCTTTATGGGGAGTTATTCCTGGAGGACCAGCAGGGAACTATTTTGAAGGGAGTACATTTCCTGATCCAGTAATGATCGATGTGGATACAATTGTTACTGGTAGCTATGGCGCGTCCACTAATATGGTTCAACTCACTGTTTCAGCAAATGGTTTAGTAACAACAGTGGCTATAATTGAAGATTTAGATCCAGCATCTCCCGGAGGATCTGCTGGTGGTGATCTAGGAGGTTATTACCCTAATCCTGTTCGAGCAAAATTAAATGGATATGAAGTCGAGTCAGGCACGCCTCAACCTGTTGATGTTCTTCGATGGAAAGAAAGTTTAGATCAATGGCTTTATTCTAATACGTCGGTAGATACGCCTTGGACGTATAGTGGGACAACGTTAAGTTTTTCAGAAACAGATGTTGTTATGCAGGTTACGGGTATCGATAGTTTTATGGTTGGAACGTCTTCTGTTTCTATAGACGATTCAATGAGTTTAACGCTTCCTCCTCAAGATAGTTTATTTTCCTATTGGACAAATAATGGGTCCTTAATTGTAGGTCGGGATTCTAAAGATAAGGTAAATATTAAGGCTCCATATGCGGTTGCTTTTGGAAGAGGGTATACATTTAGTACTGGCCAAAAAGGGAATGCATCCTTATCTGGATATAATAATGTATTAAATGGCGAGTATTCGTCAGCCACCGGTTATAAAAATACTGCAAAATCTGATTATAGTACGGTTACCGGTGAAACTAATTATGTTCAAGGTGACTATAGTTCGATGTTCTCAGGACAATATTCAAATTTTAGTGGAGACTATTCAGTTGTATATACCGGGTCAGAAATTACGTTTGGAAGTGGTACAGACTATGTCGTTATTATGGGATCTACGGGAATTAGTGAAGATAGTTCGTATACTGTTAATTTTAGTAAAAGCAATATCTCCAGTTCATCATCCCATGATTATGCAATGTCAGGGGGGTATGGATCCAAATCAGCAGGGCAGGGTACTTTTTTATGGAGAGATAATGATGTTGAGGCTTTAGACTATTCGTCTGATTATACAGATTCATTTGTGGTTGCTGTTAGTAATGGGGTGCGTATTAAGTCAGATTTTGGGTTTGGAGTTTTTGGAACTCAGACGTCGTCTTCTCTGGTTGATCCTGATGTTTCGTTTAGTTTTTCGACTACAGATGGTGTTCTGTTTGTAGGAAATGAAACTGGGGATTCTACTTATAATGGTACCAATTCTTATTTTCAGACTACAGGGTCAGGAAGCACTATAAAAGGAGAAACTCATTTTCTTTCTGGTTACAATATTGATATTGATGGAAAACGAGATGCAGCTTTTGGGGCAGAACATTCATTTTCTGCCACTTCGGGAGGAATCGATAACTCGTTTCACGCTGGATATGATTTAGATGAAAATGCCTATAGCTATACATTTGCTAATAACATGATGATTGGAAAAAATCTAAAATTAGAAGGGTCCATAGTTACAGGAAGTGTTTTTTCCGAAACATTTGCAGCAGGAATGCATTCAGGAACTCAGGTAACTGTAAATGAAACGCAAAGTTTTTTTATTGATACGAACATCGTGTCTGTAAATGCCACGAATTTATATTATTCTGGGACGTGGCATGCGTCGTCTGATAAACGATTTAAGAAAAATGTGAGAGGGTTTAATAATATTACGTCTAAATTGATGGGCGTAGATTCTGTAACCTTTGAGTGGAAAGATTCTTATAACTCAAGTCATGAGGGTGTGAATATTGGGTTTGTAGCTCAAAATTTAAAGCCTTTATTTCCCGAATTGACGTTAAAAGATTCAAATGGGTATTATCGCGTATCTTATGATTTGATGTATCCAGTAGTAATTAAAGGGGTTCAGGAACAGCAAGTAACGATAGGGAAATTGAGTTATCAAACGTTAGTTGTATCGGAAGGTATAAATGTTATGGCTACAGAATTGGATGATTTAGAGTCACGACTTTCGAGGCTAGAAAATTTATAGTTCTTTTCTGGAATCCTTATGATTGGTTATACTTAGGTTAATTATGAAAAATTTAGACAAACAAAATGACATTATTCAAAATATTTTAAAGTCCTATGACTCTATAGGAGGAATTAACCATTTAGATGGAGAAAATTTACCATCTAGAAATCGTGTAGACTCTATTCTCAAAATTCTAATTGAAATTATATTTCCTGGATATTTTGAACATCAAACCCTAGATAAACACAGCTTGCCTTTTGTCACGAGTCGAAAGGTCGCAATAGTTTTAGAGTCCATGACAGAAGAAATTTTAAAAAGTCTATGTTGGAGTAAAAATTATAAGAGACAAGATATTAAACATGAACAATGCTTGGGTATTGCTTTAGCGGTTGCTCAAGATTTACTCGATTATATCCCTCTGTTACGTAAAGAACTTAAAGACGATGTTTTGGCTATTTTTGATGGTGATCCAGCTGCAAAAAATGAACCTGAGGTTATATTGTCTTACCCTGGATTTAAATCTATTACGGTGTATCGTGTTGCTAATTTTTTGTATAAACGAGATATCCCTATGATTCCTCGATTGATGTCTGAAATTGTTCACAGTGAGACAGGTATAGATATCCATCCTGGAGCAACGATTGGGCGCAGGTTTTGTATCGATCATGGTACTGGAGTTGTTATAGGAGAAACATCTGTTATTGGTGAGAACGTAAAGCTTTATCAAGGTGTGACTATTGGTGCGTTAAGCGTATCTAAAGCTCAATGTGATCAAAAAAGACATCCGACCATCGAGAATAATGTAACAATATATGCGCGAACAACAATATTAGGTGGTAAAACAGTCATCGGTTCGGGAAGTATAATTGGAGGGAATGTTTGGCTTACTTCGTCTGTTCCTCCTAATTCAAAGGTTTATGTAAAGCCTAATTTTGAGCAATTTGTAAAGCCTCCTTCCGCATGAAAATTCATTCGTTTTTACATAAAATTGTAGATTTAAAAAAAAAAGAAATTGAAACCTTATACACTCATTTTGGGCTTAATTATTTTAAAGATAAAGTGGTGTCCGAGAAAGAACGGTTAATCAGTAAGAGCGATGATACTAGTTCACCTAAAAAAACATTTAAAGAATCATTATCTGACAATGGGCTAAGTTTGATTTCGGAAATTAAAAAAGCATCGCCGTCTAAGGGAATTATTAGACACGAGTTTGATCCACTTTTGGTGGCGTCTGAATTTGAGAGGAGCGGCGCATCTGCTTATTCAATTTTAACAGAAATTCCTCATTTTCAAGGACATCCTGATTATTTAAGAGCAGTTAGAAAACAATCGCTTTTACCAATTTTAAGGAAAGATTTTTTGTTAGATCCTATTCAACTATATGAAGCAAAAGAGATGGGAGCTGACGCAGTTTTATTAATAAAAACATTACTTACAGATGAACAATCGATTGATCTATCTCATTTAGCTATGACATTAAAAATGGATGTTTTGATGGAAGTTCATGATGAAGAAGAATTAAGTCAGGTTTTGGACTATAATTTACCGTTTATTATTGGAATTAATAACCGAAATTTATCTACGTTTGAAACAGATATTAACCGAGCATTTGTTCTTAAAAATTATGCCGATGAACGGGGGTATGAGGGGCTTTTAGTTGCTGAAAGTGGCTATTCTAGGGTGTCTCAGCTTAAAGCCTTAGAAAAATCAGGATTTTCAGCTGTATTAGTTGGTGAGGGGCTTGCTAAAAACCCAGAAATGTTGGAATATTTTTCAAAATGAAAATCAAAATTTGTGGAATAACGTCCTTGGAAGATGCTTTAGATGCAATTTCCTTAGGTGTTCATGCTATTGGATTTATCTTTTATAAGCACAGTTCACGATACATAACTCCTGAAAAAGCCGAAGAAATAGTTTTGAACTTACCTCCTTTTGTTCACACTGTTGGGGTGTTTGTGAATCACGAAAAAGAAGAGGTACATGATATTGTTAAACGCTGTAAATTAGATGTTGTTCAATTACATGGAAATGAATCTCCGAGTTTCTGTATGGACATGACCCGTCGTGTGATAAAAGCAATTCCCGTTTCTGAGTTGGATGATTTAAATCAGATTATTAAATATCAAGGGTTGGTGTCTGGTATTTTATTGGATACAAAAGACAGAGATAGGTATGGTGGCACCGGGCGATCGTTCGATTGGGGAATCGCGTTGAAGGCAAAGGAATTTGATATGCCTTTAATATTGGCTGGTGGTGTTAATATATCTAATATTCAACGAGCAATTCGACTAATAAGTCCATATGGAATTGATATTTCATCCGGTGTTGAATTGTCTCCCGGCAAGAAAGATTATAATAAAATGAAGGAGTTTTTAGATGTTGCACATGCTCTTTAGTTCGAGTCGTAAAATAGGCATTGGGTTCTTTTTGTTTTCACTGTTATTTAGTGGGGGGCTGTATTCAAATATTATTGATGTTTATCCAGGACATTCGTCGGTTGTTCTTCAAAAAATTTCAGATGTTCCGATAAAACATCGCTCATTGGTCGTTTCTGTTCCTGAAGGTTTAATTGAATCTACCCTTCGGGTCGAATATCCATTGACTTTATTTTGGAATTTGTCAAAACCAACTAATTTTCGGTCTATTTTGATGTCACACGGAAATAGCCCAATTCGGTTAAAAAAATCGGGTAAAAAGGTTTCCATTTTAAGTGTTGAGGGAGATAGAGCACTTGTTTCTGAAATTGATGATACTAAAACATATTTTGTAGATGTTATGGATATCGAGTTAAATGAGACCTTTTTTAAAGGGAACGAGTTAAGGCTAAATTTACCAATTTTGAGGCGACCTAATGTAGATGTAACCTTGTCATACATGATAGATACGGTAACATCTAAAGTTTCATATTACGCCTTTTATGATGAAAAAAGGAAGTCATTGGCGTTGCAGGGATATGTCTATATTAATAATTTGTCCGGACAGGATTTTTTGAAATCAAAAATTAGTTTGCATGTAGGGGAGGAAAAATTTCTTCCGAGTAATAGACGGTATCATGGGAATAGGGAACATATGGGCATGAGGTCCGCGTCTAGTGTAGATGGATCTAGAGAAACTGGATCTGGCGATGATTACCATGTGTTTGAAATTCAAAAAATAATTGATATTAATAAATATTCTACAACTTCTTTAACGTTTTTTTCTGAAAAAAAATTAAAGGCTAAGAAAATATATAGGTTTAATGCGTATAAGTTTTCAAATTTTTCAGCGTCTGTTGAAAAACCTGTTGATATGGTTCTTTCTTTTTCGAATACTACTGGATTTCCTTTACCTTCTGGACGGATTCAATTATTTAAAGAAAATGCATTTATAGGTGAAGATATGTTGCCTTCATTATCTAAATCTCAGAATCGGGATATTCATTTTGGAAAGACAGTTGAAATAACCGCTAAAAAAGAACTAGTAAAGCAAGAAGATATAAAGCTCAGTAGATTATCAACTTTTAAGATATCAGTTACAAATAACAAGATTTTATCGTCTCAGTTAGAGGTTTTCGATAAAATTCCTGCTAATTCAAAAATAATTAAAGCAGATTTAGACTATACAAAAGAGAGCGCTGTAGATATTCGGTTTTTTATGGATATAGAAGCTGTGAAAACGACGACTATTCAATACACCATCTCTCAGCCTCTTGCTAAGCTATCTGATTTGAAAACAAGGGTAAAACGTTAAACCTATTTTTGGGGGCGTTTTTCGTTTTGTTCTAGACTTACGTTATATCCTTTGTTTATTTATGGGTTTGGTTCTTTTAGGACTTTATATTATTCCAGAAACAGGAATCGTGTGGGACGACCCTATTCAACGTGGTTATGGGTTGATTGTTTATGACTATATTTTTGGATCCAACCCTTTTTTACTTTCTTATAAGGATCGGTTTTACGGCCCTTTTTTCGAATTTATTTTAATACTTGGGGAGAAAATATTAGGTCTTAAGGCGACGTCTTCTGTTTATATTTATCGTCATGTCATGGGGTACGTTTTTTATTTAATTGGTGTGTTTTTCTTTTATCTTTTGACATTGAAGCTTTTTTCATTTGGGTCAAAAAAAACGGATAAGTTGTTTGCTTGCTTTTTGTCGTGTGTTTTTGTTTTAACTCCTCGCGTATTTGGTCATAGTTTCATGAATACCAAAGATATTCCGTTTATGGTTATGTTTCTTATCTCCATTTATTTTCTTTTACATTTTATAGAAAAACCGAGTGTCAATCGTGCTGTATGTTTGGGTATAGTGACCGGAATTTTAATTGACATACGGGTAATTGGCTTCTTCGTTTTAGGAATTATGGGAAGTACCAGTGCTAGTCGACTTATAGGCGATTTGTTTTCAAAAGGTATTAAGCATGTTTTGATTTCTATTAAAAAATGTTTATTAAATACAGTGTGTTTTAAGCATGTAAACTTAAGATTTACACGGCATGTGTGTTGGGTTGGTTGTTTTTTTGTTTCCTTGTTTATTACTATTTATTTATTTTGGCCCACGTTATGGGAGAACCCATTTTTAATTTTTGATGCTGTTACCGAAATGTCTCGGTTTCCTTGGAATGGGGATGTGTTGTTTATGGGAAAGTACGTTAATTCGAATGAGTTACCATGGACCTACCTGTTAGTTTGGATTGGTATAACCATTCCAGTTTTAACATTGATTATGGCTGTCACTGGGTTGATAGTTCAGATTTCAGACAGCTCCAATTGGACGAAGGTGTCGTTTCAGGTTCTTTTTTTATGGATTGTGTTACCACTAGGTATAATTGTTGGAAAAGGGGCTGTTTTGTATGACGATTGGCGTCATGCTTATTTTTTGTATCCGGTAATTATTTTGTTTTCCGGATTTGGGTTTGCCTATTTTTATTCTAAACTTGACGGTGTGAGAATTGGCTTTATAGATATGAAAAAGGCGAGTCTATATTTTTGTTTATTTTATTTTGGTGTGATTGGGTGGCAGTTGATTAAGGATAGAGAATATTCGTATGTGTCGTTTAATTCGTTTGCTTATGCTTGGGGTTCTCAAATTGGAGACAATTTTGAATTGGATTATTGGGGGTTAAGTTATAAGGAATTGCTCGAGTATATAGTTGAAGAAGGTGTAGATACACACAAGCGGACGGTCATTCGATTGATTTCAGATAATTATCCAGGGGAAATAAATAGTTTAATGTTTTCAAAAGAGGTTCAATTAAAATTAAACTATGTCAAAGACCTTCGGGAAATGGATTATTTTATGACAAATTTTAGGTGGCGTAAGGGGCAATTGAACGGAAATGACGTTTATTCTGTTATTTTAGATAACGGGTTAAAGTTGGGTTCGGTTTACACATACAACGATTGATGGTCTTTAACTTGTGAAATACAATCTCGCATAAGCAACAGTATTGAGATCGTTATATTAAGTTTTTGATAGTAATAAAAGAATAATGGTAAGAAAGAATGCGATGATTTTAAGCATCCATTCTTCAATAAAAATATATCTAAGTATTTTTTTCAGGTTTAGGTTTACATTCATGACAGTATGTTATTATGTCTCCACCTTTTTTTGTTTTTTCGCACATATAAGGCGCTTTACAAGTAGGGCAGTCTTCTTTAATTGGTTTGTCCCATAATGCAAATTTACATGCTGGAAATCCCGAACAACCATAGAATATTTTACCACGTCGTGAGCGTTTTTCGCCTAATTTTTCATTACACTGAGGGCAGTTGACCCCTAGATCTTCAGCAAGTGATTTTGTGTTTTTACATTTAGGAAAGTCTGAACATGCCATAAAATTTCCAAAACGACCTTCTTTAATTACCATCATTGATTCACATTTTTCACATTTTTCATCAGTTTCGATTACTTTTTTAAGTACTTCCATGTTTTCACTTGCGTCTTTAACCATTTCTGAAAACGGACCGTAAAATTTGGAAATAACGTTCTGCCAATCATGTTTTCCATCCATGATTTCGTCAAACTGTGTTTCCATTTCTGACGTAAATTTAACATCGATTACATTTTTAAAAAACTTTTCGAGTTGGTTATTTACGGTCATTCCAAGTTCAGAAGGTTTTAATGCTTTTCCTTCTTTTTCGACATAACCTCTATCTTGGATAGTTCCTAATGTAGGTGCATATGTAGATGGACGGCCAATACCTTGTTCTTCAAGTTCTTTTACTAAAGATGCTTCAGTAAATCGAGCAGGTGGTTGAGTGAATTTTTGGTTTGGTGTGATGTCTTTAAAATTAATTGCTTTCTCGTCAGACAAGGCAGGCATTTTTTTATTTGGGTCAGTTTCCTTTTTCGTATCTTTGGACTCTTCGTATACACGAGTAAACCCGTCGAATAAGACAACTTGTCCGGTTGTTTTCAAAAAGTAATCAGATGTACTAGCTCCTTTTATTACGAGCTGGGTTTGTTCTACGATTTGATTTGCCATTTGTGATGCAAGAAATCGATTCCATATAAGTTGATACAATTTGAATTGTTCTTCTTTTAATATACCTTTTAAATCGGATGGTTTCTTATCTACATAGGAAGGACGGATCGCTTCATGAGCATCTTGAACCCCTGTTTTTTTCTTTTTAACAGGCTTTTTGTTTGTTAAGTATTCTTTTCCATAGTCATTTGTTATTTGTAAGATTGACGCATCTTTTGCTTCGTCGGAGATTCTAATAGAGTCAGTTCTCATATATGTGATTAGACCAACGTGTTCGCCACCTATATTTAGACCTTCATAAAGCTGTTGAGCAACTATCATCGTTCGTTTTGCTGTCCAGTTCAATTTTCTGGAGGCTTCTTGTTGTAATGTAGATGTAATAAATGGAGATGGTGCATTTCTATTTACTTTTGTTTTTTTAATATGTTCAATTGAATAGGTTGCTTTTTTTAGTGCCTCTACATGTTCAATAGCTTCTTTTTCATTAGGAATTTCTAATTTTTTCTTGACGTCATCTTTTGCAAAAAGAACCACTTGAAAGTCACGTTTTTCTTGCTCGAGTAAAACGTCAATAATCCAGTACTCTTCGGTAATGAATGCAAGTATTTCTTTTTCCCTATCACAAATAATTTTTACAGCAACTGACTGTACACGACCTGCACTAAGGCCTTTTCTGATTTTCTTAGATAAAATTGGACTTAATTTGTAACCAATTAACCTGTCAAGAATTCGACGGGCTTGTTGTGCGTCTACAAGCGCAATATCTATTTCTCTTGATTCAGAAATAGCTGCTTTTATTGCCGTCTCGGTAATTTCATTAAAAACAATTCGTTTATAGTCTATTTTTAGTTTTAATGCGTTTGTAATATGCCATGCGATAGCTTCGCCTTCTCTGTCAGGGTCTGTCGCGATGTATATTTCGTCGGCCGTCTTGCAGAGGGACTTCATTTCAGCAATTACTTTTGCCTTATCTTTTAAGTTGGAGTATGTAGGTTCGAAGTTGTTTTTAAGATCGACACCAAGTTTTTTTGCGGGGAGATCTCTTACATGCCCATATGAAGCAGTGACGTGAAATGTTTTTCCTAAAAACTTTTCAATGGTTTTCGCTTTTGCGGGACTCTCAACAATTACTATATTTTTTTTAGCCATTTTCGAAACAAATTATTGAAAGTCGAGGGAGTATCTGTCAAGGAAGAATTTTTTCTTCGGGAAGTTCCAAAAGATCTTGTTTTGACTTTCGAGCGTGGTTTACATATCTGGGATATGCGGCACGACGCACGAAAACCAAACTGAAACCTTTTGATATTGCCCGTGTGTAATGCGTTTTTCTTTTTTGAAAACGTATAGGGTGTGGCTTTTTGAGAAAGGCGGTTTAATTTGGGATACGATTTTTAGACTTTATATTTTTATCGTCTAGCGAAGAGTTTTTCTAATTTGAATTTATCATATTTTATAAAAAGTGGGCGCCCGTGTGGACATGTATAATTCGCTGGCGATGCAATCAAGTCTTTTATTAAATGTTTTGTTTCTAATTCGGACATCGGTTTTCCTGCCTTTATTGCAGCCTTACATGCCATCATCTGTAGTTTGTCTTTTTGTTCTAAAGTCATGTCTGTTGAAGCAAAAGGAATATTTTTCAGTTGGTCTAATATATCCATGATAAGTGGTTTTATGGACGAATTTGCAAAAACTAATGGAATTTCTCTAACAACAATTTGTTTTACTCCGAATTCTTCGATCGTAAAATTTAAATCTGAAAAATAAGATTTATTTTCCAAGTATATTCCTATTGTTTCAGTACTTAATTCAATCACTTCTGAAATTAAAAGTGGTTGCTTTTCCGTTGATTTTTTCCAATTTTTTTTAATTTGTTCATACAAGATGCGTTCATGAACGGCGTGTTGATCGAGGATCCACATACCAGTGTCTGATTTTACAACTATGTATGTATTAAATACTTGTAAGAATTCAATTCTATCGGCTTCAAATGCGTTGTAGGTTGACTTGTTGAATAGATGAGACGGTTCGTTTGTAGTGAATTCTTTTTTTTCTTGATTTGAATTGGTTTTGGAAATGATTAATGACTTATTGTTTAGCTCACTATAATTTTCATTTTTCATGGTGTTAGTTTCTATATATGAGTGATCCGATAGTTTTTGAAATGTAGTCGACATGTTTAGACCAGCCAAACTATCTATATTGGACTCTTTTGTTTTAAAAAAAGGATTTTCTAGATTTGTTGAATGATTTGATGAGTTTCTTGTATTTGGGCCTTGAATACTTTCAATTTCTTTTGCGTAATTTGCTTCTGATAAGCTAATACGTACTACTTTAGGAATGCAATCAAAAACAAACCCGGGACTTAAAAATTTGATATCTTGTTTTTGAGGATGAATATTAATATCAAGTGATGAAGATGGAATGTCGATATTTAAATAGATAAATGGAAATCGATTGGAAGGAATATCGTCTTTATATGCAATTTTTAATGCTTTTGTCAGTACCATGCTTTTTACAAGACGTTTGTTTACAGAAAAAATTTGTTTGGTTCTGTTTGAAAAGGTAAGGGTAGGAACTCCTAATATTCCAGAGAATGTCGCGTCTCCAATTTGAAAGTCTATGGAGACACATTGGTCAGCAACTTTTTTACCAAAAAAATGGTGAGTCAAATTTTTGTAGTCAGAGATTCCGCTAGAATTTAGAACTTCCTTTCCATCATGAGATAAAACGAAATTAATAGTGGGGAAAACAAATGAATAATGTAGGACTAGTTCATAAATATAAGAGAACTCTGTATTTGTAGCTTTTAAAAATCGTTTTCTGACCGGAATGTTGTCGAATATTTCTATAACTTTTACACTCGTTCCAATTTCGTGGGCAAGTGGTGTAGTAGCACTTATGACACCATCATTTACGTGAATGGAGTATCCTGAATCGCCTGATTTTGTTCGGCTAACTATCGTAAGGTCAGCAACATGTCCAATGCTCGATAGTGCTTCGCCTCTAAATCCTAGAGAGGCTATTTCAAATAGGTCTTCGAGTTTTGAAATTTTAGAGGTTGCATGTTGAATTGGGGCTAATGAGAGTTCTGTTTTTGGGATCCCCCCCCCATTGTCCTGTATTTGAATCAGCTCTTTTCCGCCTTGTTTAATTGTTAATTGGATAGTCGTTGCGTTTGCATCTATTGAGTTGTCTAGTAATTCTTTTACAACAGAAACGGGTCTCTCTATGACTTCTCCGGCGGCAATTTTGTTTATGGTTTTGGAGTCTAGAATTTGGATCATAATCTATAGATATACAGTTATTTCAATATTTTAAGTAATTGTTTAAAACGTGTAAGTTGTTTAAAAAATTAATTAAGAAAATAACAGCCTTTGCTAATATTTACATACATTTATGCAATTGTTTTATTTACTTAACAAAATCGTACTTTATTAAGGCATGTCCTATCAATACTTCCCATTTACAATGAAGTCTGGAATGCCTATACTTTTGGTATGAAAATACATGAATATCAGGCGAAAGAACTGTTAAAAAAATTTAATATCCCTGTTCAAGACGGGGTAACTATCGAATCAATTGAGGAGTCAGACAACGCTATTAATCAAATAAAAACTAAATTCGGAGTGAATCAGTTTGTTGTAAAAGCACAAATTCACGCTGGAGGACGGGGTCTAGGCGGAGGCGTTAAGTTTAGTCCTAGCGAAGCATCAGCTAAAGAAAATATTCAAAAAATATTAGGAATGACACTTAAAACTCACCAGACTGCTCCAGAAGGACAATTGGTAAGAAAAGTAATGGTAACTGAAGCTATTGATATTGCTAAAGAATTTTACGTAGCAATCACTCTTGATAGAACGCTGGGTCAAGACGTAATTATGGTTTCCACTGAAGGTGGAATGGAAATTGAAGAAGTAGCAGCAAAAAGTCCTGAAAAAATTATCAGAGAACTTGTTGCTCCCGGATATGGACTTAAGACGTTTCAAGCAAAACGGTTAGTTAAAGCATTGGGTTTAACTGGCGATTTGGCAAAACAAGGCGTTAAATTTTTAGCAAACTTATACAGATGTTATGAAGCATTGGATGCAAGTATTGTTGAAGTTAATCCTTTGGTTGTTACAGAACAAGGTAAATTGGTTGCATTGGATGCAAAATTTAACTTTGACGATAATGCAATGTACAGGCAAAAAGAAGTTCTTGAATTTCGTGATGTTGATGAAGAAGATCCTACGGAAGTAGAAGCGGGTAAATATAATTTAAATTATATCAAGCTTGAAGGTAACGTTGGATGTATGGTTAATGGTGCTGGTTTAGCAATGGCTACGATGGACATTATTAAACAACAAGGCGGAGAGCCTGCTAACTTTTTAGACGTTGGCGGAGGAGCCAATGTTGAAACGGTTAAAAACGGATTTAAAATAATTTTATCTGATAAAAATGTTAAAGCAGTATTGATTAATATTTTTGGTGGAATTGTTCGTTGTGACCGTGTTGCAAATGGAATTATCGAAGCGTTGTCAGA
>JABIQV010000016.1 GCA_018699495.1 bacterium
GCGAAGTGATTGGGTATTTTTTTAACCAAGCCTATTTTACGAAAACGGGTAAATGGACGTTGCTTTTAGGTACGATCACGTTGGGGGCTACCGCTTTGACCGGATGGTTAGGTCACAAAACAGTGTCTCATTCTGAAAGTTCCTATGCCTTAATCGAGAAGCATCAACTATTGGGATTTATTACCCTTGGGATATTCGTTACGCTAGTTATATTACGGTTTATCGTTTTGCCAAAAATGGCGAAAAAGAAAATCGTAATGGCATTTATTCTAATCATCAATATGGTTGGGTTAGGAATAATGATTTGGGGTGCTGATTTGGGTGGACGATTAGTGTACGAAATGGGTGTCGGTGTCCAAGCTGTGGATCATAGTCGTTTTGTTGAAGATCCCGGGGTTGATGCAGAATTCGAAAAACTCTTATCGGAATAAAAAAATTATTAAGGAGAATTAAACATGAACAAATTAAAAATGAATGGATTAGTTTTGGCTGTGCTTTTACTTATGGGAGGGACGTCTGTTTGGGCACATTCTGATGCGCCTCACAAACAAGATCCTCACGTCGTTAAATACGACGTTAAAGAGACATTGAACGCTAAGTCGGTCCCTGAAGTGTGGCTATATATTGATAAAACAGTTAGAAACTTGGCCGTAGCAATGAAAGAAAAATATGGGTCAAAAAAATCTAAAGAGGAATTAATTCGTCTTAAAAAAGCGTTGGATGTATTGAAAAAAAAACAAATGAATCATCACGAAGGCATGAAACTTTCTACGGAAGCAAAGAAGGGCGTTTATAAGATGCCTCTTGAAAAACATGGTGATCAGACTGGGCATCATTAAGCATTGAGGGAATTAGTCATGAAAAAAGAAACCTTTCAGATAGAAGATATGAGCTGTGCTTCTTGCGTAGCCAAAATTGAAAAAAAGTTACGTTCAATAGACGGTGTTCAAGAAGCGATTATTAATTTTGCAACTAAAAAAGCTACCGTGGAATTTTTACCTGAGAAGGTGTCTTTAAAGGTTATCAAAAAAACAGTAGATCAACTTGGCTATAAAACGGTTACCGAAAATATATTGGATAGTAGTCTAGAAAATCAATCTAAACAGAACGAAATGGGAAATTTGAAACGTAATACACTGTTTTCTATGGGTTTTTCAATTCCATTAGTAGTTGTTGCAATGGGACCCGATTTTGGATTACAACTTCCTAACTGGATGTCTATGAATATGGCTATGATTCAGTGGGCCTTAGCTACGCCAGTAATGTTATTTGGCGGTCAGTTTTTTAAAAAAGGATTTCTATCAGTTAGTCGAACAAAATCGGCAAATATGGATACCTTAGTTAGTTTGGGAGTCGGGTCAGCCTATTTGTATAGTTTAGTTGTTACAGGTTCAATTTTAAGTGGGTCAACAACTTTCAGTAGCCATAATCTGTATTATGAAACAGCTGCCTTTTTAATCTCTTTTATTTTATTGGGGCGCCTAATGGAATCTATCGCAAAAGGAAAAACGTCTGAGGCCATTAAATCCTTAATGGGACTTCAGGCAAAAACAGCCATTGTGGTTAGAGCTAAAAAAGAAATTGAAGTCGCTATAGAAGATGTTCTGGTTGGCGATGTTGTTTTGGTTAAGCCTGGTCAAAAAATTCCTGTCGATGGTGTAGTTATTAAAGGTAATAGCAGTGTCGATGAAGCTATGATTACAGGAGAGTCATTGCCTGTTGAAAAAAATCCTAAAAGTAATGTTATTGGTTCCACAATTAATAAAACAGGAAGCTTTACATATAAGGCGACCAACGTTGGTGCTGATACTGCGTTAGCACAAATCATTAAACTTGTAGAAGATGCGCAAGGGTCTAAAGCGCCTATCCAAAAGATTGCGGATACCGTTTCTTCGGTTTTTGTACCTACCGTTTTAGTTATTGCTAGTCTTTCGTTTGCGATATGGATGTTCTTTGGATTTGGGTTTTCATTTTCGTTAACTATTTTTATAGCTGTAATGATTATTGCTTGTCCTTGCGCATTGGGATTAGCAACTCCAACAGCTGTGATGGTTGGAACAGGTAAAGCAGCCAGCCATGGCATTTTGATTAAAAGTGCAGAAGCTCTTCAAATTGCTCATTCTATTGATGCTATTGTTTTTGATAAAACAGGAACCCTCACCAAAGGAGAGCCTAAAGTCACTAACATCATATCGGTTAATGGTGACGAAAATGAGCTTTTAATAATGTCTGCGTCTCTCGAAAAGCAATCGGAGCACCCTTTGGGCGAGGCAATATTAAAATCGGCTAAAAACAAAAATTTGGAACTTCAAGACGTGGCTTCTTTTAAATCATTAACGGGATACGGTATTCAAGGACAAATAAACGGAACCGACTACTTTTTTGGGAATCGACGTTTAATAGAGACATTAAACCATTCTCTAGACTCACAGTCTGTATCTTTCAATTCTCTAGAAAATGAAGGTAAAACGGTTATGTTTTTAGCCACAAAAGAAAAGTTATGTGGATTTATTGCTGTGGCAGACACCATTAAACCAAATTCCAAAGAAGCTGTTCAGTCTCTTAAATCCAAGGGATTACAGGTTTATATGCTTACAGGAGACAATAAAAAAACTGCAAACGCCATTGCTAATGAATGTGGAATTACAAATGTTTTGGCAGAAGTACTTCCAAAAGATAAATCAGACCAAATTCGGTTCATTCAAGAGTTAGGATTAAACGTGGCTATGGTTGGAGACGGTATCAATGACGCTCCGGCATTAGCTCAAGCCAATATTGGAATTGCGATGGGTGCGGGAACAGATGTTGCCATTGAATCGGCAGATATAGTTTTAATTAAAGATGATTTACGAGACGTTGTGTTGGCCATGGATTTATCTAGATATACCATGCGAAAAATAAGACAAAATTTATTTTGGGCGTTTGCGTACAATGCTGCCGGGATTCCAATTGCAGCGGGTCTTTTGTACCCCTTATTTGGATTTTTATTGAACCCCATGATAGCAGGAATGGCGATGGCATTAAGTTCGGTTTCTGTCTTAGGAAATACGCTTTTAATGAATTTTTATACATTTGAAATTGAAAAATAATAGGAAAATAAAATGAATAAACCAATTAAAGAACCGAAATCAATACTAGAAAAACTTATTTGGTTTTGTCTCAATCAAAAACTTATTGTCTTTATGGCTCTTATTTTGATTCTTGGGTGGGGGTTAATTGTTTCTCCTTTCAATTGGGATGTTGGCTTACCTAAACACCCTATTGCAGTTGATGCTATTCCTGATATTGGAGAAAACCAACAAATTGTGTTTACCAAGTGGGAGGGGCGTTCTCCTCAAGATGTAGAGGATCAAATTACATATCCGCTTACTGTTGCTTTGTTAGGTGTTCCTGAAGTAAGGACAGTTCGTAGCTTCTCTATGTTTGGTTTTTCAAGTATTTATGTGGTGTTTAAAGAAAAAGCCGACTTTTATTGGAGTCGAACACGAATACTTGAAAAATTAAATTCACTTTCACCAGGTACGTTACCTCAAGGAGTCAGTCCCACCTTAGGGCCAGATGCAACCGCACTAGGACAGGTATTTTGGTACACAGTAGAGGGTCATGATGAAAAAGGTAATGTGACAGGCGGTTGGGACTTAGATGAACTTAGAACTGTTCAGGACTGGCAGATTAAATACGCGTTACTTTCTACTGACGGAGTTAGTGAAGTCGCATCCATTGGAGGTTTTGTTAAAGAATACCAAATAGATATAGATCCAAAATCTCTCAAGCATTACGGAATTAAATTGGAAGACGTTTTTACGGCAGTCAAAATGTCTAATCAAGATATTGGGGCCAAAACGATAGAAGTTAATCGTTCAGAATATATTATCCGCGGGATAGGCTTTATTAAGACGATAAAAGATATTGAAAACGCCGTCATTAAAACGATTGATAATAC
>JABIQV010000017.1 GCA_018699495.1 bacterium
GTCCTGCTGTGTACTCTGTATTTGCATCGTCTCCGGCTGCCCATTTCGAACCATCCCATATCAACGCTTGATTTGCTGACGTTCCATCTGTGATTTTAAAAACACCTGATGTTTCTGTTAATCCACTGTCCGGTCCTGCTGAAAAATCTGTTCCCGTATCATCTGTTCCGGCTGCCCATTTCGAACCATCCCATATCAACGCTTGATTTGCTGACGTTCCATCTGTGATTGAAAAAGCAGTTCCTGTTAATGTTAGTCCACTATCGTCTCCTACGTCATACCTTGTATCAGAATCCGTAACAGTAACCGCCCCTAAACTAATAACCCGTCCCTTAGTATCAACAGTAATCTGAGGAATACTTGTAACAGACCCTTGTTCCGTAGTAGGCAATCCACTAATAGCTGCCAACGTCGGATTAGGATAAGTCCCCGTCAAATCTCCCCCTGCAGATTGGTCTTCTAAAGTCGTACCTAATTCCCAACTATTATTAATATCATCCCAAGCCAAAATTTGACCGTCTGAACTACCTCTAATTATTCCGAACTCACCATCTACAATGCTCATTCCCGAACCGTCGTATCCAAAACTAGTAATCGTATCGCCACTAATTTTTATAGATTCAATTTCAAGAGCTCCGTCAACGTCTAACGTACTACCTGAAGCCATTTTCAACGTCGTTCCACTAGCAAAATCCAATGTCCCAGTCGAATAAGAATCTGAAGAATCTGAACTCAAAAAAGAAGAAGCTGCTTTATTTTCAAGTGTCTCAGCATTTCCTAAACTAATCTCGCTACCACTAACATATTCCAACCCTGTAGAATCAGCATTAACTTTAACAAAATAACCGCCTTTAGAATCTAACCCTGTAGGCGTATCTGACAAAGATTCAAAAGAAAATGACGTTTGAGCCCAAGCATCACTTTGCCAAATCAAAATATTATCTTCTGCATTACCATCTACCAACCCTAACTTACTAGTGTCAGAAATAGATAAACCAGACCCATCCAATGCTCGAATCAATGTGCCACCAAATGTCAGATTATCTAATAGTAAACTTCCATCTATATTTAACGTGCCATCAATATCTAAAACTCCACCTGAAGAAATATTTACCGTTGTTGTATTTCCAAACGAATAATCCCCACTCAAGCTATTGGTACCAGTTAACGTAACAAAATCAGATTTTGACGCGCCATCAAGAGTCTTAGCATCTGAAACCAATAAACTTCCTGATTCGATAAATTCCAAACCATCTCCAGCCGAATTTACTTTTACAATAAAATCTGAAGACTCTTCAAAATTAGAAGGCGTATCATCTAAAGAAACAAATGATCCTGAAATAGAATCACTACTCTTTACCCAAGCTGACGTATCCAACGAACTGATTTCGCCATTAACAATGGTTAAAACAATATTATTTTCTGACGCTATAGGAACCTCACTTACCATCAAATTTCCTTCAATTTGTAGAGTAGCTTGAGGAAGAATAGTACCAATTCCTACTTTTTTTCGGTCAGCATCAACAACTAATAAATTCTCAGAAACAGTTAAACTTCCGTTAACAATAAGGTCAGTGGAAAGTTCACCAAGGCCTATAATATTTGTAAAAACGCCTTCCTCTAAATCAATATTTTGAATTGAAGAATCTGCAATTTGTAATGATGTAATCGACGAATCCTGTATTAAACTTATATCAAATTCACCAGTAATCTTGTCAGCCGAAATAGGCCCAACTATATGTTCATCAAAAACCGAGTCAATTTTAATCATGTCACTCGTAATAAAAGAATCAGGAATTTGAGTCTCTATAAGTTGACCTGATAAATCTTCAATATTTGGAGTCCCTGTTATATTTACCCATGCTATAGAAGAAGCTTCGCCAGCGATCGCCGCATACCCTGCTTTTGGAACAGAGTAAATACTCATGGTTACAATCTGTCCTTCTACATCTAAATGTAAAAACGAACTATTTGATAAAAACGACGGATCGATTAATTCATCTTGAGATCCGAGTTCAATCGAAAAACGACCTTCAGAAAAAACAACGTCGTTATAAACGTCTGTCCATAAAGGCGTTTCAACATTAGGTTCCTTTAAAGAAACGATGACACGTTTACTAACGTCTATAACACCTGTATCACTGTCTGTTAAAACAGCTTCCAGTTGGATAGTTACAGGTTCAAATGCATGTGTCACCCCCGTCAAAAGAAAAGCAATTAGCAATAGTATTAATTTTTTCATTTTGTTCCTCCTTAAAATTCCATACCGGTAGACCAGTATATTTTATTATTATTTTCAAAATAGTCACTCTTCTCAAAGGCTGTTCCAAAGTTCAAACCTAAGAGCTTCAATTCCATTCCAAACGTCATACTTTTTTTAATATCCCCCAAAACTAAATAATCTCGTTGCCCCAAAGCAAATATTAACGACTCATTATCCAATAAATCATAGTCTACTGCATATGAAGTTAAATATTTATTTTCTTTTCTTTTAAGTTGATAATAAACCGAATATTGATCCCAGTGATATTTCATTGAAACAAATAATTCTGATTCTATTTTAGATGTTGACTCATCTTTATAAGTAACTGACGTTGACATTAGATTTCTAGAAAATAAAGAAAAAATAAAGTCATCTAAATCATATATCAGTCCAACATCAATATCACTGCCAGTCCCAACTTCTTCATCAAATTTATTAGAATAATATGAATAAGCCGCTCCCAAATGGAATTGAGATGAAAGTGAATATTGATAAGCTACCTTATAATTTGAAACTCTATACCCAAATTGATAAGACTCTTCAAAACGACCCGAATTTTCGTTCTCTATTGTAGAAATCAAGCCAGTAACAGCCGTTTCATAATATCCAAACCCAACTTTTCCAATCGGAGTAAAGGTAACTAACCCAATATTTTTATAAAATACTTCATCAATTATTGATGTCGTAAAAAAAGAAAACCCTCCTGATTCGGATCGGTATAGGCCAGCAGGATTCTCAAAAACTGAAGCCGGCCCATTACTAAACCCTTCTATGTATCCTATTGAAATCATTTGCGCAGACGACCCAGCGTCCGTAGGTAAAAAAATTGAATTTGCCATTAACGGTTGCTGAGCTAAACATATAGCTGACAATACCCAAATAATTAAACGTTTAATCATTAAATTAAGATTCATGGCCTCACCACAAACTTTCCTTTTCCAATTACTTCATTTTCAGAAATAAGAAGGAAAAAATAAACACCTGTTTTAATCTCGACAAACCCAAAGGTTTCTCTATTAATAGGAATTTTGTTATAGGCTGCAGATCCGCCCAGTGTTCCAGACTCAAATAGTTCGGAATAGACTTCAGCCGCTCGCATATCATATATTTTTAACGTAACATCAGAATTTGTGGATAGTTCATACCCAATTTCAGAGCCATCTACTAATCGAACAGGATTAGGATATACTAATGGATTCCCAACTATTCCGACAGATTGCGATGTAAAATTGCTCACACTACTCACAATTGAAGCATCATTAGAAGCAAATACCTGATATTTATAAGATAGAAAATATAATTTTTGGTCATCACTTGCTGATTCCCAATCAAATGACACCTTTCCGAAATCAACCCCATTAAAAGATAGATTAGAAATTGAAAGTGTGCCCGCACTTAACGTTTGCATAGAATGAAAACAGAAAAAAGCAATACATAAACTAAACATAAATTTTCTATATTTATCGTATTTTTTTACCATTTGATATGTCGTCCCCTTCCACTGCTAGTCATTATCGATGACTAGCGAATATTATCAAAAAAAATCAATTATTGCTAATTTCGCAAAACCCATTTTATAAGTTATCGAGAGAAAATAAAAAAAATTTCATATTTCTCAACCAACCCACGTAAAATAAATAAATAAATAATGTCAAATTAAAAAAAAGTATATTTTTTTCACGATACCCATCGTGTATTTAACATCAACAAAACATATTTTTATAACAACATTTATTTAATTAGAAAGAGCAATAAAAACATGAACAAAATGACACATCGAAACGAAAGATATAAAATCGAATATGTTTCAATCGGTCTTTCAAAATAGGAGAGATAGATTCCTTATATAAAGCATTTTTTTAAACCACCATGCCTTGTATGTGCATAGAATAAAAACCAATTTCAAAATTAAATGAAATTTTTTTATTTTTTTCTCGAAAACTTAGTATAAGTCACGTCGTAAGGAATTAATGTGATTACTAGCTATATCAA
>JABIQV010000018.1 GCA_018699495.1 bacterium
AAATAAATGGATACAAAGAAATGAACGGGTAACTTAACTCAAAAAGTCTAAAACGGCCCGAGAAAACACACGAGGATGACTAAAGTGTGTATTATGATGGCCTTGTCCAACCATATATCTACTTATACGACTATTTTTCTCACTATATGTTTCAAAAAGAGTTCGATATTTATCATCTCCTTCTCCATGGATGAGTAAAATAGTGGACGTCTTAGAGGTGCCTAACTCATCTAAGTGGGCAGGTAAAAATGGGGATTGAAAAGCAAGACTAAACAACAACAAGGACTGTGCGCAAAAAATAGGCGTATTTAGATGACGACGGTCTATTAATATTGGATACTCAGAATCTTTTTTTATAGGCCCCCATAATTCGGCATCGTACCATTTATCAAAAAAGGTAGATGGGTTTTTGATGAGCGAACGGGCATACTTGATATCCGATTCCCATCGATTTAGTCGTTCCTGTTTAGAGGTGATGCCAAAATTAGTTGATTCTAAAATCACTTTATCAACGACACTTGGGTATTTTTTCATGAAATGAAGTAAAAATCGTCCTCCCATAGAGTATCCAATAAAGGATATTTTTTTTCCTTTAAAGGGAAACAACATGTCTAGCAGTAAATCAGAAAATATATCGAAGACATCTTCGTTGGTTTGATTAAGTTCAATTGCAGCACACCCATTATGATGCCATCGAGAAAGTGTGATTTCATGATCAGGATCGGTTAACAAACGTGGGTTCGAAAGAACGGAAGGTTCAAAGTAAGGTGTAAGGCAATTCTCAAACATTTCGTTTACCTCTTCGTAATCATCATACGTATGTCCGGGTAATTGAATGCAAATACAAAAGAAATTTGGCGCTAAATAGTCTAGTGTGGTTTCCCAGTCTTGGGTACAGCCAAGCCATCCGTGTAATAACACAATAATTGGATTTTTTGGGTCGCCATGAAAGGTTGGTAGTAGAGAATGCCCTGTATTTAAAACCATATTTGGATATTAAGCGGAAAGTGATTTGAAAACAACCTACTTACTCCTTAACCTATTTACCCCGTCCCAAGATAGGCCTGGGGGGTTTTTAATAAAATGATTACATCGCTTGATATAGAGTGTAATGACAGTATCTTTTGGGAATTCTTTTTTGAGATCATGAAGACGCTTTAATGAGTCGGTCCAGTTTTGTTTCTGAAAGTCATTAAATACGTTTGTAAACTCAACTGATAATTTTTCATAGCTTTTTTCATCTCTGTGTCCCATAAGTTCATATATTTTAACGCTTTCATTTTTACCCTTAACAGCCACTAGGTCTAACGGTCTATAAAAGAAAGCTGTTTTTGTTAAGTGAAAGGTCGTTTCGCTCACAATAATATTTGTGTTGTAATTCTTATTAATTCCTTCTAGCCGGCTAGCAAGGTTAACAGAATCGCCAAGAACGGTGTAATTCATTCGATTTGAAGACCCAATATTCCCAACAATTGTTTCACCGGTGTGTAGTCCAATGCGGGTGTTAAAAACAGGGAGTCCTTGTTTAGCCCAATTGGCATTTAATTTGGCAATGGCATGAATACAGTCTAGAGCAGATGAACATGCATGAAGTGCATGGTGTTTATCTGTGACAGGAGCGCCCCAAAAAGCCATGACCGCGTCACCGATATATTTATCAACGGTCCCATTCGTTTTTAGGATTATTTTTGCCATTTTATCCAGATAAGTAGATAAATGTTGCATCAAGGCATCTGGTTCAAGCTTTTCAGATATCGATGTGAACGACTCAATGTCTGAAAAAAACATGGTTAGAACTTGAGACTTTCCACCAAGTTTCAGATCGACACCTTCGTCAATTAATTTGCGGACTAATTTTGAGGGAACATATTTTTCAAATGCACGTAGCCCCGTTTTCATGGCATCCATACTGTTATTCATATGGTTGATTTCCCAGATATGTGACGAAATATTAGATTTTTTCTCAAGTTGCATATCTCTGATTTTATCGGCTTCTTTTGCAAGAGCCATCATGGGCTTAGATATGCTTTTAGATAGTTGAATGGTTAAATATATCGAGATTAAAAGAATGATAATAGAAATTAAGAATACGGCTCTATTTTTGTCGGCAAAAGATCCCATAATTTTAGATTCATCTACAATTTGAACAAGCGTCCATGGGTTATTAAATTTATTTGGAAATCGTTTAAATGTTGCGCTATACGTTGTGTCTAACATGCTGAATGATGCCTTTTTTTTGTCGCTTGTTTTAAATGCATCGAAATGGGATTGGATAGGCCCGTATCCCAGTTCATCTAGGTTTAAGTGTCGAATACTCTTTCCATCATCTACCATCAGTTTTGTTATATCGGGGTAAGCAATGACCCTAGAGTCGTCGTTGATCACAATTAAATCAGTAACAGATCCCTTTTTTTGCGAGTTTAAAAAGAGTGAAATTTCTCCTAATTGAAGGTCCGTTCCAAAAACACCTAGTCGCTGATTATCTTTGGAAAATAAAGGAAGTGCGTAAGTAATTCCGGGTCGTTTGTTAGAATGGAATATATAAACATTCGTCCAATTTCCAATGCTTTCAGAAAGACTACCTGTATACCAGGGTCGTTTTCTAGGGTCGTAATCGGACTGGATATTGGTTTCTGTTTTCAATAGATTGCCATCCATATCCAATGTTTCTTCTGTAATCGATCTGCGAGTTGGTGAATTTAATATTGTTCGCACAATGAATGTATTTGCCGTTTTCCTTATATTGATAAAATTTCCAGAAACATCACCATAATACATCGAATATATTTGAGAAAAAGATTGAACAGATGTCATAGCAAATTGAGTGAATTCGTTTAATTGGTCAGGAAATATGGACGAATAATTAGCACTTCGTTCGACAAGTTTTGAAATGGATTCAATTGGAGAAAAAAAACTTTCCATTTTTTCAAGAACCGTTTGACTTGTTTGGGCAGTCAGTTGATCGGTTAACGTAAATAATTGTTTTTCGTTTTGTTTTGAGGTTAGGGTAATAATGAGGGCAACCGTAATAATGAGAACGGACGAAAATCCAGCGAGAAGCGTGAACTGGATAGGTCTATCTTTAAAGATAAAAATTTTAATTAGTTTAAATAGTTTTAACATTTTTTTAACCTGAACACTTAGGGTGTTCCACAATTTAAAAGGTTTGAAACCTTCTTAAATGTAAGCGGAAAAGCGTTACGTTAAAATTTTAACGGTAGAAATCGAGAGAGTCTGCATCAACGGTCAAAAGGTGAAGACAGACTGTGTTAAAATGGTAGGTATGAATATTACTTTTTACGGGGTCAGAGGGACGATTCCATATAGTTTTCCAAAGGCCATTAAATTCGGGTCTAATACCGCGTGTGTTCATTGTGAAACAAAAAATGAGCACATTATTTTGGATGCCGGGTCAGGAATTTACCCCTTAGGCAAAAAAATTAATGATGATAAACCAATTTACATCTTTTTATCTCATTTTCACTGGGATCATATTCTAGGAATTAATTTATTTGACCCTTTTTTCCAAGAAGGTAAATCTATTTTTATTGTATCTCCAAATAAACGACGAATGCAGAATTATTTTAAGACCTTCTTTGATGGGGTTCGGTTTCCAGTTCCTTTGTCAGCCGTCGCCTCTTCTCCAACGTTTTTATCGTATGATCAGGTAAAATTAAAAGGCATAAAAATAGAGACCTTTGAAAACCAGCATCCCGAACTAACTTATAGTATTAAGATTAAGCATATAAGCACAAAAAAATCCCTTTGTTATTGTACAGATAATGAGATAGGCGTTCTTAAAAAGAATCCTTCTGCATATTTAAAATTTATCAAGTTTTGCGAAAATTCGGATTTAGGGATATTTGACGCGCAGTATACAGACGAAGAGTATCAATCCAAAGTTGGATGGGGTCATAGCTCTATTTCTGATGTATTAAATTTATCGAAAGAGGCATCGGTAAAGCATACGTTATTGTTTCATCATGATCCGCTTCGTCCCGATCACGAATTATCTCAAATCGTTACTCAAATTCAAGAATGGGGGAAGGACCATTTTCCTGAGGCAATGTATGATTGTGCTCGTGAGAGAACTCGATTTAGTTTATAGATTATTTATAGAAATAATAGGCCTATTGATATCAACGAGACGATGAATCATATTTTTTTAACGATTGAACATGCACATCGTGTGATTCATTTTATTAACTAAGGATAAATTGGCTTTAGAATCTCGTTTATGGCTAAGATAAAAACTAATGGGGGTACCTTCTCTATCAACCTCTCTATAGAGATAAGTCCATGTCTATTCAATGTTGATGCAATGGTTTATCTAATCGCGATGAAGTCAGGGATTCCTTATTTATGAATATTTTGGAACATTAGTCTAACGTGACAGTTTTTGCATCATTACTGAATGTTGGTATATTCATATATTTGCCTTTAATCGTTATGATTCAATCATGATTTATAAAATAATTTCGGTAGCTTTTACTGATATGACGGACTCTATCGACGAAGTCGCTTCTCTTTTCGAACCCACAATCCTACCTATGAAACGGCTTGGTGTTGTTAAGGCGAACGAACGTTTTGTAGGCGTTCTAGAAACACCTCTTGGCACAGGAACCTGTGTTTACCTAGCAGATAATACAGTTCTTATGAATTTACATTTAATTTTTGATATTGATAGATTTAAAACGGATATAAACAAGGTAAATGATGAGGGAGAGGGGCCCTCATTAAATTTGAAAGATTACTTTTGTGATCTTTCGGATGTCGACGCTTACTTTGTTAATGAGGCGTCCCTTTTTATTTACTCATTTGAAAATGCCTTAATTTCCACCGGGCTTGCTTTATTACAGGAGAGTAGCTGTGATAATTGGGATTTTGCCGTTTTAAAACCTATTGGTGATATCGCTAGTCATTTGGGTGGACAGGGAATGTACTTTAGTAGGTGGGATCATCATGGCATTAGTATAGGGCTTATTAATAGTCTCTATATTCATCCACCAACTTTGAATTTTGAGACTATGGAATATTCCTATAATGTGGATGAAGATGGTCCGAATGCGATTGATAACTCATTGGATGGTTATGCTGCAATTTTACCTGATCATACGGCCTCACGACCTAAGGGAAACTCGGGTAGTATAGCTACGAAGTGTGATGAAATGTTTCTTTTTAATTTTCAACAAGGCAGGTTATTGCCCGCTGCTCATTTGAAGAATGCTATTGAAGGGTATAAAGATAGTAACTTAGGCCCGACTACAGTTGATCTCTTTTTAGGAATAGATACCAGGTCACTTACAAAAAAAAAATCCCGCCCTAAAGGTTGGGGTGAGTTCCTCCCTTGGGCTAAACAGGTACTTAAAAAGGAGAATCCTAACTTAAGGATATTAGCTATATATGATCTTTTTATTAGGAATGCAGCCGTTTCTAAGCAAGCCAAAGAGACTGGCTTTATTCCTGAAATATATCGTGATAATGGTGTTAACGTATGTAAGTCTTTTAAAGAAGAAGTTTTGGATAAATTAGGCATTCAAAAATGTGAAAAAATTCAACAAGTTAATGACCTAATTACCTTGGCGGGGGACGGTACTTTACCTGAAGCGGGTCTTAAGGAACTTAAGTTTTATGTTGATAAAATGGGACGAGAGCTTGATACCTATAGGGTCGTAACGGGTACAAAGGAAGACATAGCGGTTGGGACAGAGTTTACATTTTCAAGCGATATAACTCGTGGCAATAGGTTTGTTGAAGGGTCTTTGGGATGGGCAAAGACAGCTATTTGTAAGTGGCGAAAGGATTTAGAGGGTCACTCTGTAACAGGAAGAACAATTACTAAACAGGGTGAAGGTGAATCGGGATTAGGGTTTAAAGTGGCGTATGACAATGGATGGTGGTGGGTTTTGGGTGCCGATGACTGTTGCTTGGAGACTCAAACGAAGCCTACTACGTTGGATGAATTTAATGATACAGGTAAAAATATTAAATCGATTATTAGGAGAGATATTTTTGAGTGTGCTGCAAGGGTTGGCTTGTTTCCAGATCCGTCTGAACTTGGTGGTGGAGGGCATATCTCTTTAGATGCCAAGAATTTAGTTGGAACTAATTTAGAGATAGTTTTGAGTTTGTTGGAAGATATAAATTCTAAATCTAAAGACTGGGATGCCTATTATCAATACAATCAAGAAGATGCAGAGCGAAATTGCGCCTGGATGAGTGAATTAGAAAGTGGAGGAAAGCAGGCGAACATCGAGTTTAGCGAGCAAAAAAATAAGGCGATGGCAGATTTGCTGGCTAATGAAGGGGCCTTTAGATCAATATTTGATAAGTTTAATCAGTCATTTTTCAAAACGATTAGAAATACAAAAGCTGAAGCCTTAATCGAGCTTAATAGTAATATAGGCCGAAATGAAATGTTGATTAATATTGGAAAAACCATTACACAATGTCCAGAACATTATCAAGGGATTAACGTAGAACATCTAATAGAGTCTGATGCGTTAAAACGTCGTATTGAATTTAGACGAATTCCAGCACAAAGATCCGTTGACGAGTTGGAAAGACATATTGTGTATTTATTGGAGATAGTGCAAGGTGTTTGGAACTCGGTTTTGGATGCTCAAAAAAATCGGTTGGAGAGTTTTTAACTTTATCTTGAGTTATGCCCCTAGATAAATCTAGGGCCTATTTCTTAAATGTTGGTAGTTAGACATAACCATTCGGTCTTTTGAATAAATTGAATTTTTTTATAGTTTTGGCTATGAATCTAGATATTTTTTGGGTGTAGGCCGGCATTTCTGAAAAATATAAGGATGTCGTCTTAGAAACGATTTTGGAAAGTACCTTTAATGCGGATGAAAGTCATTCTAATATGTCGGTTTTGATTAATAATTCGTCACAATTTTCTTGGGGAGAGATATCGAAAGAAACGATCGATGCTCTTTTAAAGAATTCACTTTTAAAACGGTTAGTGAGTGATGATTCTCAAGAGCCTTCGCCAATGAATTTGTTAGATGATATGTTGGCCTCGCCTCAAGTAGGGGGTGGGAAAGAATCTATTTTACTTCTGAAGAAACATACACTTCTCAATGATAGTCTAGTTACTAATTTACCTCTAATTCTTACCTATAACTCTCTACAAGATGGGATAGACTCTTTAAAGGCTTTACAAAATTTAGGACAGCTAAAATTTGTTCATGTTGATGACTATTTCAACAGTCATACAAGAGGCCAGTCCCAATCGTTTGAAGGCGATATGATACAAAATCCTTATAGAGCAATGGGTTTAGATCCTGTAACTGTTAAGCCTGGAGGGGTACTAGCACAGGATTCTTTTGCCGCATCTGTCGTGAACTGTTTTGATAAAGAGACGGGGCAATCTTCTGTTAATGGATCACTAGAAACCTTATTGAATAACATGCCTAAAGAGAAAGCATTTAGTGCAATAGCTGTGCTTAGTTTTTATAAAGAGCTTAGCTCTGTTCCTGAACTTAATGATTTATCTAAACTCTTTTTATTTAAAGCGTTGTATCCACTAGCAGATGAGGCTGGGAAGCCCCTTATTGATAAGATGGCTGGGGATAAGATATTTTCTGGCATAGACGGTGATTTTAATTTAACGGCTCGACTATCACAGTGCTCGGCGCCCTCTAAGGGGCAGTCAGCTCAGGCGTATTTGGGGGATGATATGGCTAAGATGAAGGCTGAGCCAACGATCGATAAAAAACATGATATGCAGCAACACTTGTTTTTTAAATACATGCGATATTTTCAGGATAATCAATTGGGGGCGGTATCACCAGATTCTGTGGTTTCAGAAGGATGACTTTAGACGAGAATAGGTTCTATCTTCGATTATGGACCCAAAAGTAGAATCCCCAAGAAATGGGAATGCTCAAACCCAGGTTACTGAAAATACCTACCCTAAAGAAGGAATAAAAAGTCTGCTTAAATTTTACGTTGTATCAGATGGTATTTAAGGTATCGTTATAAGCTATAGAGATTTAGTTGAAATCGTGGATGAACGTCGTTTAAAAATTGCTCAACCAACGGTCCGCCGATGGGTCTTTCTTTTCTCTAATGTATTCAAACAGAAAGGTCCAGATATCAATAATTAGCCGAGTAGCCCCTAGAATTATATATGGGTGTCACTCAGATTCGATGTGTGATATAGTTCCTCAGCACAAAAATTTGGGGGAATTTAGGGCGGGGGTCTACATAACATTACAGTTACAGTCCCGTACGCCTATATTTAGGAGAATTAATTATGTCTATGGCAACACCAATACAATTACCAACACCACTAACTACATTAGGAATACGCAAAAGTCCTTCATGTTCAACCTTAACGAATTCTATCGAAATCAAAAAATCTGGCAGTGTCATTTTTCATCCTGACGGTAAATTGACGACTAAAAAAGAAACCAACGGACTTGGTGCTCATTTAACTAGAAATAAGAGCGTATTTTTTGGTACTTATACCACTGGGTTAGAAAAGAATGGGCCAGGTTCATATTCTTGGGGCGACGCAGGAGATCGTAATTACTTTTTAGGTGATTTTGAAAAAAACGTCGTTTCAGGTTCTGCAAGGGTCTTATCTGAGAGAAACATTAATGCGGTTTCATTTTTATTTTATGCCGAAGGGGTTGTTAAAGATGGGGCTTTAGATCTGTCTCGCGATAATTCTATAACTATTATTACTGGTACTAGAGATAGCATGAAAAAATATACGATGGAGCTTAAATCGATAACTGTTCAGCAATTCAAAGAAAAATTTTCTGCATTCAAGACATGTTTTATAGGATATTTAATGGGTAAGACACAAAATCTCCAAGATATAAGCGATTTGGTAAATCAGTCTACCATTAAGTGCGAACCAATCTCTTTAGAGGAAGCGACTGTGTATAAAAAAGAATGGAGCACAGCGTTCAATCCTATCATTCAGAATTTGAATGAAACCGGTCGACTATTATCTGAACAACTTCTTTAAAAAAATAGATTTATACGTTCGATTATCTTGGTTATTTTTAACAAAGGCAAGTTGAAATGATGGCCTACAAAATGTGCTCAGACGGTTAACCCATAGTCGACGCTCTGTTTGTACGAGCCAACGACGTTTAAGAGTACCTTGAAATGGGCATACGTAAAAGGTGGTATGACTAGATAAACTAGACACACATTTAAAAGGGGAATACGCAATGTCTAGACTAGAAACGTTAATCATTAGTCCCGATGATAAATTTTATGA
>JABIQV010000019.1 GCA_018699495.1 bacterium
AAGATATAAATGTAACACCCCCCCCCAAAGTTAGTGGATTATTCCATGTTAACTAATTCTGACCCCATAAATTTAGGCATCTACTATGATTATTAAAACGATTCAAGTATCCCCTTTTCAGCAAAATTCCAGAATTTTAATAGATCCTACGTCAAACAAAGTTATGATAATTGACCCTGGAGATGATATTTCAAACATTTTAAATTTGTGTGATGGTCGTTTAATAACGGATATATTCATAACTCACTCTCATATCGATCACGTTGGTGGATTACAGACCCTATTAAACAAACTAAGTCAAACTCAAGACACGTCCTCCATCGCCTTATATGCTCATTCTTTTGGGCGAATTTTTCGAGAAAATATCAACAAACAAGCCGCTTCTTATGGTTTAGATACAACTTTGTATTTAAATGCGCCAGAACCCACTATTTATTTAGATAACAAAACGAATCTAACATTTGGCAGTCATACATTAGACCTCTTATTTACACCTGGACACGCTCCTGGACACGTCGCTTTGTTTTTAAACTCATCGGTACCTATTCCTAAACAACAGAAAAAAAATGCATCACCGACGACGTTTGACAGGTATGAAGATATTAATTTTGACGGAACATTTCCAATTCTACTTTCTGGGGATGCTCTTTTTAAAGAGTCTATAGGACGTACCGACCTACCGTTATGTAATCATTCAGAGTTAATTGAATCCATCAAAACTAAATTACTCGTACTGCCAGAAAATACACTCGTCTTATCTGGACATGGCCCCAATACAACTATAGGACACGAACTTAATTTCAATCCGTTTTTATAATATTCCCCGAAGTTGTTTGACTATTCAAACAAAAAAAATCCCCCTTAGCTTAACCAGCCAAGAGGGATTTTAATTAACATTTACTACGTTCGTTTCCGAACCTAACGTTACCGTTATTTTAGAAAAGGACTAAATAATCCCGTATGCTAACATCGTATCAGCAACTTTAATAAACCCTGCAATATTTGCACCTTTTACATAATCAACATAATCACCGTCTGTTCCATGTTCAACACACTGATTATGAATATCTTTCATAATTGTCTTTAACTTTTCTTCGACTTCTTCACGTGTCCAACGAAGACGCATGCTATTTTGAGACATTTCTAATCCAGATATTGCAACACCACCAGCATTTGCCGCCTTACTTGGCCCAAAAAGAACCTTGGCTCCAGAAAAAATGCTAATTCCTTCGATAGTTGTTGGCATATTCGCGCCTTCCCCTACCGCAATACATCCATTTTTAACAAGTTGTCTCGCATCTTCTTCTACGATTTCATTTTGAGTCGCAGATGGAAAAGCAATATCACATCGAATACTCCAAGGACCCTGATTTGGAAAAAATTCTACTCCAAATTTTTCAGCATATTCAGAAATACGACCTCTTCGAACATCTTTCAATTCCTTAACAAATTCAAGTTTTTCAAGAGTTACTCCACTAGGATCATAAATAAATCCGGATGAATCAGATAACGTAACAACTTTTCCACCTAAAGAAAGAACTTTTTCAACGGTATACTGAGCAACATTTCCTGAACCTGAAACAACACATGTTTTACCTTTAATTGAATCACCACGATGATTCAACATTTCTTCGACAAAATAAACACACCCATACCCTGTTGCTTCTGTACGAATTAAACTTCCACCAAAATTAATACCTTTACCAGTAAGTACACCTGTAAAATGATTATTAATTCGTTTATATTGCCCAAACATATAACTTACTTCTCTTGATCCAACACCTATGTCGCCTGCAGGAACATCAACATCGGCACCGATATGTCGGTACAATTCTGTCATAAATGCCTGGCAAAACCTCATAACTTCGTTATCAGTCTTACCTTTAGGATCAAAGTCAGATCCTCCTTTTGCACCACCCATTGGTAGTGTTGTTAAACTATTTTTAAACACCTGCTCAAACCCAAGAAATTTGAACGTTCCTAAATTAACGGAAGGATGAAATCTAAGACCGCCTTTATACGGACCAATCGCGTTATTGAATTGAATTCTGTAACCTCTATTTACTTGAGCTACGCCATTATCGTCTTCCCAGCATACTCTAAAAATAACAATTCTATCTGGAACAGTCATTCGTTCGAAAATCTTCGCAATTTTATATTTAGGGTTTTCCTCAATGAAAGGTAAAACTGATTCTGCCACTTCTTGAACTGCTTGATGAAATTCATTTTCTCCTGGATTCTTCTTTTTTAAATCTGATACAAATTCTTCAACTAGTGCAGAATTTGTTTTTTTTGTTAATGTTGTTGACACGTTAATACACCTCACGAATTTAGAGACTTGTTTTTAAAAAAACGAGATAATTGTATTCTATTTTATGACAATAAATCAACTAAAACTTGTATCGTCTAGTGGCTTCCTTCTGTCTGCCTAAAAATTTTCTTTTACTTTATAGACAGTTACACTCGAAAAAGAAAGTGACTCTGATAAATACACATCCACACCACCTGAGTCCCACTTCTCAATAGTTATGCAATAAGACTCATTCTGGGTCCGAAATTTCCAATACGATAATCTTTCAAAATTCTCCTCGAGCCCATCTTGATAACAAAAAGCAGTCCCTCCCCATTCATAAAAATAGGTCTTAGAATTGTAGACAATTTCACTTTTACCGATGTTAACCATGTATGAAAGATCTTCTATTGATAGGTGAAGATCGCATAACTGAATCTTTTTTAAACTAAGTGATAGATATGAGAAGTTCTGGTCATCAAAAAAAATCCACACCGTAGATTCACCCGTATCTCCTTCTAGCTGACTCCACGATCGGCTCCCTCTTTTAAATGTATGCTTTGTCTTGATGTGAATATCAAAGTTGTCGAGGGACGCCCCAACTGACGACACCCCTATTACACCACCCTTTTCAACATTTTCTATAGAAAGACTCTCTTTATTTTCATTTTGGTTACTACTGAATACCTTAGAAAGGTATCCCATGTTATTGTTAGACAATACTAATTTTAATAGGTAGAGACCTAAACATAATAAACAAAAAGCTAGGAGTTTAAACATTCAACGCGTTCCCTTTTTAAAATTAGGTACCCATTAATGGAACAGGCCGTTTTAAATACTAGTAGTCATTCGATAATGAATTTCACGATAAAGCAATCCAAATAACACACTTAATATCCCCGCAATAGGTACAGCAAAAATCAATCCCCACACACCAGCAAACATTCCACCAATGATTAACGAAACAAAAACAAATAAGGGATGTAAATCTACACTCTGAGAGTAAATCACTGGCTTTAAAATCATATTGTCAAATAATTGAACGACGATAAATGCAACTGCTAAATAAAAAACAGATTCTGCTGAAGTCGTTTGAAAGTAAAATACAACTAACGCAGGAATCGCTCCAATTATTGGACCTAAATACGGAATGATATTTACTATTCCAGCAACAACTGCAAGTAACAACGCGTATTCGACACCAAATAAAAGCAGAAATAATATACAAAGAATCCCGACAATAAGGGTCTCTATAAGAATCCCTCTCAAATAATTACCAAGTTTTGATCCAATTTTATATAAGGAATAAACCAATTGTTCAAAATATTTATTAGGGATAATTTTTAAAATACTTTGTTTCATTTCATGGCCTTGATACAAAAAGAAAAATAAAATTATCGGGACCATAGCCAAATATGTTACAACCGAAAAAACGGACAATAACAAATTAGGCAATGCCTTAGCTCCACCAATTAACAAACTCTGTACCTGAATCTGAAAAGCATCTATAACTTCAAATTGCTTTAATATTGGATAATCGGTCTGAAGCCTATTTTTTAAGTCAACGATTGAATTTTGAATATACTCTAAGTAAACAGGCATTTCTCTAGATAATTCATTAATTTCAGAGGTTAATACTGGAACTAAAAATACTATTGCAAATCCAACCGATGAAAAAAATATAATATAAAGAATAGTAATCGCAAGAATCCTATTTTTAAATACAAACTCTAGTCTATCCACCATCGGATTCAACAAATATGCGAGAACAAATGAGAATACAAAGGGCATAACCAAATTCTTAAGTTGCACAGAAATCATTACTGTCAAAACAATAAATACTGTCCATAAAATTAGTTTCTGGAAAGGCGTGAAATTAGAAACATTATATCGAGACATTAATCGTCCTCTTTAAGAACGTATTTGTTTAAACGTCTATTCGTTTCCCTGAGTCGAGTACCTACAATTAAGGATAGCTTCAAAAGAATTGCCGATGCCAAACGAGGATCTCTATCTATTAAATTCAATAAGTCCGCTCTTAAAAAACCATATAATTCCGTCTCATCTAAAGCAATAGCTGTCGCTGTTCTTGGAACATCGTCTACTACCGACATTTCTCCAAAAAAATGACCTTTTTCCAAAATAGCAAGTTCCCGTTCTCGTTTGTCTTCAGCTTCACATAAAATTTTGACACAGCCTTTTTTTATGATATACATGCTGTGTCCGGGGTCTTGTTCTTTAAAAACAACCTCGCCTAAATGGTATTTTCTCGGATGTAATATTTTATGAATTTTACTTAGATCAATTAAAGAAAAATCTTCAAACAACGCCACTGATTTTAAAAAAGACAATTCATCTTTTTCGGTATACTTTTTAAAAATGTTACCCCAAATGGTATCTGACACTATCCAAATTCCTTTCTAAAAATCTATTTAATAGTCTAACCCTATTCGCACAAGTTCTCAATATTTTTTTTTACGTTTAGTTTAGTTAAAAAATGGGAATTTATTATTAAAAATATTATGAAAATACTTAGCCAAAATTTTACCCCCCCTCAAATATCTAGTAGAAAGAACAAAGAACCTATTAATAGCACGCGTGACTTCGAAAAAGCAGACCAAATAGTCACTGCTAATATTCAAACTTCATTAGACAAGGTAGCTCAACTTTTAGAGCAAATAGGATCTTAAACCAACGGAGACAAACATGTCACAAGAAATAAATCCATATGCACTGTCAGTTCTAAGCACTAAACAAACTCCCGATAAAACAATTGACGTTGACTCTCAGATTAAAACAATTAAGGAATTCACCAGTAAATTTTTTATAGATGGCATCGAAGGAATTTTTATTACGAATACAGCATTTACAAATGGAACTGCATTTTTTAACCTTCTGATTCATAGAGAGTATATGCATTTATCCGAAAAAAAATTAAAAAAAGTGAACCATACAAAATTTTTCTTCAAAACAGGAGCTATTGAATTTAATAAGCAAGATATGCCTAGGGAATATATTAAAGAATTTGGAAGAAAAATAAAATATGTAGTTAATCAAATTGCAAGTAAAAAAGCGGACGTTCTAATTAAACGAGATAAAGAAACAAAAAAGTCAGATAAAAACAAATCATCCCCTAAATAGTCAAATAGCCGAAATAGCCCGTTTAATTCAAAATACTTATTTTCACTGGTCTATTCCATTCCCCAACTATACGCAATGAGCAGAAATAGCCAATATAAATTGGAATGCCTATTTTCACAGTTTATTCTATTCCCCACTATACGCGATGAGCAGAAATAGCCAATATAAATTGGAATGCCTATTTTCACGGTTTATTCCATTCCCCAACTATACGCGATGAGCAGAAATAGCCAGTATAAATTGGAATGCCTGTTTTCAAATCTGTATGCCGTGTATATCTATACACAAATACCGATATGGAAACAGTCATTCCAATTTAGGCTAGCTATTTATTTGAAAACGGGTGTCCATCTGCTAATCACCCTGTTGCCAGACACACCTAATTGTCCCCAATTATTAGACCCTGTCCCCCACACACTTCCATCGTTTTTTAGAGCCAAACTATAATATTTTCCGGCTGCAACATCTTTAACATTTTTACTTAATTGTTTCCAGGAATAAGTGCCCGTACTTTCACTCAACCCCAATTGACCTAAATCGTTTTTACCTGTTCCCCACAAGGTTCCGTCTGTCTTAAGTGCCAACGTATGGGCGCCCCCACATGATACTGATTTAACACCTTTTAACACATTAACCCAGTTACCGGAATCATTTGAATTACCTGTTCCCAACTGCCCCATCGTATTCCAGCCCGTTCCCCACAGATTTCCGTCTTTTTTTAATGCCATACTATAACTAATACCAGAACTAACTTCATCAACGTTTAACAAGACCTTACTCCATTTTTGAGATGTTTTGAGACCCTTTTTTCCAAGTTGCCCATCATAATTTTGTCCCCTGGCCCAAAGAGTTCCATTCTTTTTTAATACAAATGTGGTGTAAAACCCACTATCTACCTTTGATGCCGTTGACATCACTTGAATCCAGTCATCTGACTCAAAATTAGTTAGGTTTGCAGTTGGATTTTTCACACCAAGACCAGTTGCCATTAGGGACTTACTAATCGATAAAGCATATGAATTTCTCCACCCCGACGAAATATTTTTCGTTTTATCTAATAACTGTATCCATTCGTTTGATTGCTTCAATTCGAAAAGCCCAAATTTCTTTAAATATAATTTAATTTTTTGTGAGGTATTTGGCGTAGAAATAAATTCTCCATTTCCTAATTGCCCAAATTTATTTTTTCCTGTTCCCCATAATGACTGATCTTTTTTTAACGCGAGGCTATGGGTATCTCCTGCAGACATGTCTACGACATCTTTCAATACTAACGTAAAATTATTTGTTGATTTCTTATCTCGTAAACCGATTTTTCCAGAAAAGTTACTACCAGATGCCCATAGTGTTCCATCTGATTTCAAAATAAACGAACTCGAGTCTGAAGCATCAATCTTTATAACCTTTGATGTCACTTTGAGACTTTTTGCTTTTTTGATTATAGCTTTGGCTTGAATAGTGGCGCGTCTCGCTAATTCTTCGGGTGAAGGTACTATTTTAAAAATAAGAAAAAAAACACCGATTCCAAAAAGGATGCTAAGGAAGGTATTAACTGCATAGTCTAGTCTTTTATTTAATTTTTTTTTCATAATTATTAATTAATCTCCATAATAGAGTTTAAACCATTCTTAAACAAACGAAAATATATAAAATAAATCTGTGCCTAAACCACAACTTAATTATTTGATAACCGTGATTTTTCCTTTTACATATCTACCGTCATACGAAATTGCATAGAAATATACACCTGATGCCATTTCTCTACCAGCATCATCTCTGCCATCCCATGTCCAAGATGAGGTAGAAGCTGTTAATTTTCTTACCAATTTACCTGAAACAGTAAAGAGTTGAATGGTTGATTGTTCAGGAAGTTCATCAAACGTAACACCCGTATCGATTCCACCCGTTTTATCATTACCATCAAAGGGAACCCAAGGATTTGGATAAACGCGTAGGTTATCCAAATTTTCTGCAAATGGTCTTAACTCGGCTAATCCCCAAACTCCAGTTGAATTAATTTTAGTTTTTAGTACGAAATCTTTGGCATTAAATTCATAACGAGTATATGGATTTGTCCACATACTCGTTTCCACATCAAATATAACTGGAACTAATTTAGAAATTTCCAATTTCGAATCTTTAGGAATAGGAATACCTATCCAAATATCATGATTCGAGAGGTCAAGATCTGAAACAACAACGTTATCTATTGTTTTTGCGTAAACCTGATAGGCTTTTCTTAGACTCGGTAAAACAATTAATTCTGATGAATCAGATACAAACTCTAAGACTTTTTGAGAACTTATCGACAGTCCTTTTGCTTTTCTAACTGACGAAATTTCTTGATGAAACAATTTGACTATATTTTCAGGTAAATCTGAATACGGATAAATAAATCCATCAAATCCAGATATAGTGATATTGTCTTTATCTTGATTATCTTCATACCAATTAGAATCCCAAAGTATTTTTTCTGATTCATTGTATACAACATCTTTTAATTCCATGACGATTGATGTTGTCGCCAATGGAAAATCAGTAACGACATACTGCCAAGACTCATCATAAACGGTTATATTTGCCGTACTATCATTTATAAATACCGTTGTATTATCAAGATTTTGGCCCGTAATTCTCACTATATATTTATTATCCACTTTTTTAGTGACGATTCCTGCTTGTATAATATTTACCGTAGGAGGTACTGACAATTTGGTTATACTTGTAGAATCCTCTCCCGAACGACCAGAAATATCCCAAGTTTTAACTGTGACCGTATTTGCTCCTTGAAGGAGCTTGGATTCACTTCCTCGAATAATGTTTGTTACTATCTGCCCTTCTGACACTGCGTTTCCTGAAGCTATAACACCTTGCTCTGTTTCAACACTATAATTTGTAATATCACGTTGCACAATCCAATCTAAGTCAACCGTTGAAATTTCATCAATTTCAGATTGGCTCAACCCAATTGATACCAACTGCTCGTTGTCTTCAGAATTTATAATGGCTCGTGAAACGGACTGAATATTTGTCGTCGGATCAGATAATATAAAATTAATATTTACAGTGATCTGGCCGGATTCGTTTTCAGATAAATCAACAGAATACACATTACCAGATGGTTTCCTTGGGTAAAAAATTGTACTAAACGTATCATTATCAGAAAAACTAGCTAAACGAGCATCTGTGTCTAGGCTCAATGACGTATCCCATCCTTTAAAATTAATTGCCGACTGTTCTAACGTATCTTTGTTACCAGTTACAAATAAAATATTTTGGGATGTCACCGCTTCTAGTATTCCGTTAACAAGTGTAAATGGATACCCAATTTCAGGAGTGGCTGGAGGCGTCGTGTCTTCAGCTATAATAAAGGTGTGATATAAGATACTTTCGTTTAATGCTCTATCTCTCAAATAAACGTTATACGTCGTTGTTCCAGGCGGATAAAGTATCGTGTATACCCATTTCGTTTGCTCGTTTGGAGACACAACTTCAAAATAATTATAGGTACTTATAAGTTGACTATTAATTTCTTGTTCGTTAAACGACTCTAACCATACAGAATGGTACTCTGGTTTATCTCCAAAAATAACGCGAATTTTTCCAGCATCTTCAACAATAGACCCATTCTCACCAATTTCTTTTACGTTAATAGTTGGTGGATTTTCTGGATTAGTCGTATCAACATGAAATAACCTCATCCAATCTGGATTTCGATAATCCCACGCCGTAGGAGAAAATTTATTCCCAGAAAACACAGTCCAATAATAGGTACCTTCTTCAAATATCGTTTGGTTTTCGTCTATCTTTAAAAATTCACCTTCTTGCCAAGCCGTGTCGTAATATACAGAGGCATCTACTTCTGGAGAAGGCGGAGGACTATCCCATTGGTCCATTTGCCAAACTTTTAGACGATACCCAACGTCATCGCCACTTAAATCTATAACACTGTTCCATGTAATTGTAATATTTTTTGTATCAAACCAAGAATCAAAATCAGGGCTTTCTGGAACGATAATCTCAGGTCGAATATTGACGTATATCTCCTTTGAAAAATTATTTCCTGTTACGACACCATCTTGAGCCCAACTCGTTGCTCCAATTGTAAATCCTTCATAGTCGCCACTATCAAGAGTCAGGGTAGATAACGAATCAGTTAAGACTTCATCTTTAATTAAGGAGGCATCAGTAATATCTGATTTATCTAAACGCCATTTTACGTTTAAGTAATCTTCTACCGTATCCACATCTTCTGTACTCAGTGCTCTGTTAAATACTAATACTTCTGAAATATCTGCTTTTAGGTTTTGATCTCCAATAGAAAGCGTCATCGACGAATCACTATCCACATCTCCAGAATTCCCTGCAGTCTCACCATCCGAACGACCATCAACATATAAACTTAAATTTCCATTCTTTCTTACATAAGTCGTTATAGAGATATCTCCGCTGCTGATCAAAGTGGTTGACTCTAAACTGTTTGACCCTCCTCCAGATACCGCTACATTTAACCCATTGCTATCACCTGATCCAAGGTTTTCTCTGAACATATCAACGGCTGCACCATTGGACGGAATGGTATATTTCATATAACTAGGATCGACCCCGCCTTGACCATCAAAATCTTTTTTAACAATAAATATTGTAAAATTACTTACTATTGTTAGGTCTAAATTGGTTGCTTCTAATACACTTGAATTATCAAATCGAATCGCAGGTTTTGACTGAATCCCTTTATTCAATAGCTCCGGCTGGAGACCCGACGTTGATTGATCTAATTCTATTGCATTTACCGACTTATCGCTCCACTTAGAGACCCCGAAATTTGTAGTTGTAATTGTTGAATAGTCAGAGGCATCGAGCCATAAAACATTTCCCGTTATTGTTGTAATTGGGTTTTTATACCAAAGATAACGATACAATTTCGTGTTTTCCACAAAATTTACGATAGGTGCCGACGATACACCGTATTCGTCACCTATTGTGCCGGTTTCCCGCGTATCATTTGCATACCCAATATCGGTGTACCCAATAGATGTTAACGTTACGGTATCTTTCGCCATTACTTGGTCGGTACGCGCACTTTCTGCGCCAAGTAACGTCATTTCATTTATTGTTGGAATATCATTTACTGAATATAACTTAAACTCAACGTTTTGAGATACAGAAAGAGGATCTGGGGTATAGGGCTCAAAACCAATCGTTGAACTTGAATCTTCATCTGAAAGAGTAAACGTAAAATTGGCTGTTCCCCAAGAATGAGTTACAGGCGTTATCGTTACAATATTTGTAGCATTATCCATAGAAATATCAACTAAATCATCTTTATCGGAAGCGACTTGCCATGTTAACCCCGAATCCGAATCCTCAACGTCTTTTTCAAAGCTAGACAAATCAACCGTCCAGGCGACGCCGTTCTCTGTCGCTTCTTGAGCTTCTATTACACCATCAATTTCTGGCTCATCATTTATAGGGTTCCAAACTAATGTTAGGCCTACCGTTACTGACTTTGGTTCAGGAACGTACTCCGGAAAAATGAGACGAGGGTAAATAGAATCCGTATCCGTTAATCGGAGAACTACATTTGTTGTTCCATAAATATTTCCAGAAGGAACAAAAGAAATGATATCGGTTCCGTCGTTTTCTCCTAAAATCATTGAAATGAAGTCAGAATCACTACCTTCTACTGTCCAATTTAACTGTGAATGGTAAGTAGGCACAACATCTTCATATACAACATCCGATTCCAAATCATGAAGATTAATAACAATAGGAGTATCTTCGTCATTTGCTGCAACAGATGCAATCAAACTAGAAATAAGTGGCGCATCATTTACTGGCCAAACTCGCATAACAACTTCTTGAGCCGAAAAGGTAGGAATCGGCTGGGCATCAGTAACGGAAATTTGAATAGACGTATCGCCGTACCAATTTTCTGATGGGGTTAATGATAACTGATGGTCACTCGCATCATTTCCAATATCTGTGTACACAAAATTATTTTGAAATTTATAATCTAAATCATTACTATATGGAAAATTACCAACCTGAAACATATTGTTTCCAGAAACCGTCCACTGAAGCTCTTCTTTTAAATTATCAATATCAGAAACAAAGTCATCTAAATTCAAATTTGGAGCGGTCGTATCTTCATTTGTAAAAAAGTTATAAACGATATCACCAAATTGATTGGTCTTAATATCTACACCTATATCCGAAATAATAACCGGCTTGTCGTTAACTGCATTCACAATTATTTCTAAATCTTTTGTTACTGAATTACCCTGTTGATCCGATAAACCAATTTTTATTGCTGCATACTCTTTTCCAAAAATATTACCATCAAAAACCTCTGTATTTGTATTTTGAGAAACACCTAAAGATAGAAGGTCTTCTGGAGATAATCCGACAAAATTTAGAATTTCCTCTGACGATTTGTAAGCGTCTTCTATTGCAAAATAAACTGACGCATTCCATGTCAAATTGTTTCCAAATGAAAAATCATCTAATTCGAAATTTGATAAGGAAAAATCCCAATTGATATCTTCTGTTCCTTGGATTTCAACCAAGTTTACATCTATCTCTGGAGCGGTTCTATCTGGTGTAAAATCGATATTTGTTGAAACAAACGTTTCATTGCCGGCATCATCAATTGCTGAGATATTTACGATAAAAGCAGCACTATCATTTACATTACTCAGTGACCAACTCTCTTGCACTTGTTCTGAAAAACCAGCCACCCAAGTTTCTTTCTCAAACGTGTCATTGATCCATTTATCCATTAAATATGTTTCAACTTGAACTATCTCTTGTGACGTTAATAGCCTGTCGAACAAAATTATTTCGCCAATATCAGCGACTAGGTTCACATCTCCTATACTCAGCGTCATTTCGGGTCCTGTCGATAACGGTTCCACAGTCCCCGTATCCGTTCCTGCTAATACTCCATCACGATAATATGCCATTGAGGTGCTTGTTCGTTGATATCTATTTAGTGAAATTTTATTATTTTGTAATCCAGAAGCTTCGACCAAGTCATCACCACTATCACCAGAAAATTTCATAGAAAAGCCGTCTTTATTGCCTCCTGAACTATTTGTTCGATAGATTTTTAGAGCTTCGTTTGATGATGAGTCTTTTAGTTTATACGTAAGATATTGAGAAGCCGCGCTTATTTGTCCTGACCTATCTTTTTTAATCATAAACAAGGTCATATTATTAGAAATGCCCAGGTTTATGGCACCGGATAATAGCTCACTATCCGAATTAAATCGGACACCAGACATATGATTAAAAACATTATCCGCGTACTCAGGCTGGTTTGCTGAGAGTAATTGATATACATCAGCCCCTTCTTTACTCTTATCTATCCAAGTTACTACTTTTTCTGAAGATAACTTAAACCAGGATTTATCAGAGGCGTCTAACCATAAAACAACGCCAGATTCCTCGTTTATCTTCAGGTAATCTGTAAGCTCTCTAAATTTGTAAGTTAAAGACTGAACAATTGACGTATCTAAATTGTCTGAAATTTGCCAAGACGTATTTAATTCACCTGATGTTGAATTCAAATCGTTTCCAGATGCAACAAATGTAACATTTGTGAAAACAGGATATTCATTATCGACAATAAATTCTTCGGATTTAAAATATGGACTCCATGTCAATCCATTGAATGCACGCGTCCATACTTCCACTTCTGCATCTACCGGAATATTTGGTATAGAATTCCAGTCAAAAGCCCAATTACTAGAAAGGTCACCATCCTCCTGAATAATAGTAGACACACCATCTATAATAATATTAAATTCAACTTTTGTTGTTAACAATCCATTTTCTTGCGTTAACAAAGGGATCGTTGCCCTGTCATAGGGGAAGTCCATTCCAGAAACATCATATGTATCAGACGACATATGAAATCCATGATATATTTTTTTTGAATCGGACGAACTAGACTCTACAGACCGGCCCCCAACCGATTGTAAAATGATGGATGTGTTTCCCTCCATTGGAACACTTGAGGAATCTATTGTCGAATACTCTAAGTTATAACTGGCGGAAGATGTCGAATATACAACGTTGGGTGTTATGCAAATGGATAAAAATATAATCGATAGCGTTATAAGTGATGGTATATTTTTCATGATTCTTTATTAAATGTAATTCCAAATCTATAAAACGAGCCAAATATATCTGAAGGATGTACCGAAACATCTACTGCAAAACGAGTAAGTAATAGTTCTACACCAAAAGATGAAGGTGCCACAGAATTTATTGATTGATAGCCTCCCCTGACTTTAATATTTTTATGAACTAAAGCTTCAACTCCTAAAGCTCCATATACCCTATCGTTTGACGAAATAATGTCTCCGGAGATCCAACATGGGAACCCAAAAACAGTCGACCTATTTGAAAGACCAATCTGAACTTTCTGAGGTAAATTATCTTTTTGCGTTATAAATTTTGCTTGAGAAAGTGTAATATAGTTATAAGCTAATCCAGCATAAAGATTACTCTCTATTTTGTATAATATACCGAAACTCAACCCTACTGCATTTGCAGTCCATCTATCTAATGACTGTCTGGTAAAAATTAACGACGTTCCAACACCAAACTTCTTAAACTGAAACGCAGTACCTAGGCTAAGGTAACTACCAGTACTTGAAAAATATTCATTCAATAAACCAGATCTATCTTCCCACGTTGTTCTTAATTGCACACCATAATCCATATGCCCAAACTCTGAAAAAAAGGTACCAAAATCAGTCTCTATACCTGTACGTATTAAATTAAAAGTGGTCGAATCAATGTAATTCATATTGGTATAACTTATGGAGAACTTATCCAACCCTATGGCTGAAGCGGGGTTACTAAACGATCCTCCAAAACCAGGAAACGCCGTAAGACTGTTTCCCATAGCGTTAGCCTGTATACTACCTCCTAAGGTTATAAAATCCATAGCGTCTGTTCCACCTGAAAATATAGGGGTTACACTCAATCCAAAGACAACTGATATGTATACAATAATTTTAATTGAAAACAGTTTCATTTTAATACCTTTCTACCCGAAGACAGTACCTATATATGAACTTCCCATTTTAACAGGTTGTGAAACATGAATGATACATTTAAAATGTGAGGAATTCATACAAAGTTCCTAGAATAAAATAGTGAGATATATAAAATTAAATGGCAGACCAAAAAGAACAATGGAAAAAGGACTCTAACCAGCTAAAAGAAGACCTAAAAAGTCGTGAAAAAATTGTTAAAAAAAGAGAGGTTCAAATTAAAGTCGGAAAACCCGGTACCCCTTCTAGTAAAAAACAAGCAGCGACTCAACAACGCACGAGTCTGTCGTCGCCTTTCATTGATGAACAAAGACGGCGTGAATTAGGATTGATGTAATAGTCCATAGCATTACTCATTTCACAGACTATAGAGTTTCAAATTTATATCCGGAATCCGAAGGTATCTACGGAGAGTAAATCCTACTCCTATTATAGTCGACACCCCTCAAAAAGAAAAATATGATAAACTATCGGCATCATGCCATCAATCGTTATTCAAACTGATATTGAGTTAAAAATCTACGTCAAAAACCTAAAGAACAAGGGATTATCTATTGGTTTTGTACCTACGATGGGATGCCTACATGATGGGCACTTGAGCCTTATTCAAGCTTCAAAAAAAAAATCAGATATTACGATTGTTAGCATCTATGTCAACCCTACCCAATTTGGAAAAAACGAGGACTTTTCTTCATATCCAAAACCCCTTAATTCCGATATAGAATTATGCAATCAAAAACAGGTTGATGCCATTTTTATACCATCGACAGCACACCTGTACCCAGAACAGTTATCACGCGCTACACAAATTATCGTTCCAACATATTCAACGCAACTTTGTGGTAAAACAAGAAAAAATTTCTTCAGAGGCGTTTGCATGGTGGTATTGCGCCTTTTTAATTTGGTTCAAGCAGATCATGCCTACTTTGGAGAAAAAGATTATCAGCAACTATTCATCATCAAAAAAATGGTAAAAGATCTCTTTCTACGTATTGAAATAATTGGGTGCCCTACTCAAAGAGATATCAGTGGCCTAGCCCTAAGTTCAAGAAATAAGTATTTATCAACCAATGAAAAAGAAAAGGCGTCGGCTATATACGCCTCTTTTGAAACCATTTCTACCCAAATTTCAAACGGAATAATTAATTCCGAAATCCTTATTAGCTTAGTACAACCAATAATTTCGGATTCGGGAATTGATATCGACTATTTTGAAATTCTCAATCAACGGTCACTTCGGAAATGCAAGATAGTTACGAAAGAATCACGAGTGTTTTTTGGCGGCTATATGGGAAAAACCCGACTTATTGATAATTACTCGTTATCTAACTCGTTTTGACATGGACCTTGATAACAACGATTTCTTAGACGTCTATGGACAAATAAAGAGTTCTCTCAAATTGAAAGGGTTCAGAGTATACCCGTTTCAAAAAATGCCAAATAGTTATCAAATACCTTTCTCTTTGAGAAATATTGACTACGTATTTCAAGTTCGACTTAAAGACAATAAATTCTCTGTCGATTTATCAGATATCATAGATGAGTCTATTTTAACGAAAGTTTCAGATGCTTTATCGTCTAACACTACCCAATCAGCTATAAATCCTGGAAAAATTGGAGCGAAAAAAAGAATAGAAGCGACACTCAAATCGTCTACAACACCTGTCTCAAAAAAAGACCCTGCCTCTGATTTTGAAAAACCTAACAACACATCGTCTGAACTCGATAACGATAAAAAATCGATTGATTTATCAAATATCGCATCTATCGCCATTTCCGGTCATGATAACTTTTTTGGCCCTATGGTAATTTCGGCGGTTCACTGCAATGAAGGAAACCTTTCAATTCTAAACCGTGTATTAGAAGCCTCAAATGAAAATAATATTGAAACAACAGTGCGACAAATTTCACAGCTATGTGCTCATTCACTCGTTATCATGGGAAACCTAAGCTATAACGAATTTTATTTAAAATTTCAAAACGTACAGTTGGTTGCTTCTTGGGGTATCAATCGAGTTATCAAAAATGTATATAAACAAACCCCTTTTCCAATTCTTATTTCCAATCATCTTGGTAGTAAACGCCTCATCCAACATAATTTAACGAAAGATGGACTAAACGTGTTCTACATCGACAAAAAGATACCTAACCATGCCGCTTCAAAAGCGGCTGTTCTTTTAGCAAACCATCATTTAAGCGAACGATTCGAGATTATGAAAGAAAAATACAACCTTACTTTTCCATTGGGTGTGGGGAAAAAAGTGCAGGGAACAGCCTATAAATTTGTTGAAAAATCTGGAAAAAGCAACCTTGAACTAGTTGCCAAACTTAATTTTCCATTATTTGAGGAATTGGAAAACAAACAAGATGTTAAGCCAAAGAAAAACGTCTGATTTTGAAACTTCTGACTACTTTGTAGTAAATTAAAAATAACGAATACAATCTTTTTTACTTAAAATTTACCAATCAAACTATCTGAATCAATATCATTGGAATCCAAGGTATAAAAGTCTTTTTCGTTCTTTGCCCAATCTGAAATTAAGTTCACCCATTCATCATTTGCGTTTAAACATGGAACAACCGTATATGCTTGGCCCCCATTTTCCATAAATTGTTCCCGACCTTCTTCTCCTAACTCAACAATTGTTTCTAAACAATCAGCGGAAAATCCAGGAGCAACTACACATAATTTTTTTACGCCATGAGCCGGTAGATGTGTGAGTACATTACTGGTAGAAGGAGTAAGCCACGGACTTTTCCCGAGCCTAGATTGATAGGATACAGAATAATTGCTTAACTTTAGCTTTTTAGCGACGTTCATAGACGTAATTTCTAACTGATTTTTGTAACACACTTTGTTATCTGAATCTAACGGACAGTTAAACGGGTCAATTTCATTTTCAAATCCCTTGCTAAAATACAACGAACTGTTTCGCTTGATTGTTCTTGGGATTTCCCGCTCACCTAGCGGGCAAAAACAATCATTTTTTTCGCAGGTTTTTAATGTATCCGCTTTTTTCAAATGTCTTAAAGGAATTCCATGATAGGTAAAAAGAACATGATCATAGTCGCTCAATTTTGCATATTCTTTAATCGAATTCGCCAAACACTCAATGTATTCCGTATTACTATAATAAGGTTTAAACACAGAAACTTTATCAAAAAGATCATGTCGTTCAGAATGTTCTGCCAACGATACCACTGCCGTTTCGTAACTGGATTGTGTGTAATGAGGATACAATGGAAAGCATTGTATCGACTCAATATCACTATGGTTTGCCTTAATCTTCTCAAATACCTTATCTAAATTGTATCTCCCATAACGCATCGCGAAATAAGTTGGTTTGTTAGAAACGTTACTAACTTTGACTGATAGCTCTTTCGTAATTTCAATTAAAGGAAAAGACTTTTCCAACCAAATTTTTTTGTATAGCTTAGAGGACTCCATTTTTCTACCAGGAACAATAATCAATTTGACTAAAATCCACCGCAATATGAACGGAAGATCGATAACTCGTTTATCCATCAAAAATTCATTTAAATAGTCTCCGACATCATCCGGAGAGGCTGTTTTTGGAGATCCAAGATTCATTAGTAAAATTATTTTCATATTGTATGTTTAAACCTTAAAATTGTTGGGCATTATAGTAATTAAGGGGCAATCTTCGAGAATGGACGAATGTGCCCCAATAAGTCAAGATCACGATCTTCATTTATTGGGCACATTCTAAATCCATAACACCTAGGCATTAACGACGACCGATTTTTCAAATACATTCATAAACTGAGTAAGCGATTCGACACCTTCATAGGGTTGAGCATTATAGATAGACGCTCTCAATCCACCTACCGAACGATGGCCTTTTAAACCACTAAACCCTTTTTGGGTAGCCTCTTTTATAAACCGAGACTCCAACTCTTCATTGTCTCCTTTTACTCGAAACACAACGTTCATCAGTGACCTAGACCCTCTTTTAACGGGGCAATAGAATAGTTCAGACGAATCAATTGCATCGTATAGTAATGCAGCTTTTTTTTCATTCAAAACTTTAATACCTTCTAATCCACCATTTTTCTTTATCCAGTTTAATACCTCATTCACAACATAAATTGCGAATGTAGGTGGCGTGTTGTATAGCGAGTTATTTTTCGCGTGTATTTTGTACTGAAGCATTGTTGCTAATTCTTCGTTTGCAGTTTCCAATAACGATTTTTTTAAGATGACCAAGGTGACACCAGAAGGGCCTAAGTTTTTTTGCGCTCCTGCAAAAATTAAATCAAATTTACTCGCGTCTATGGGCCGAGAAAAAATATCAGAGGACATGTCAGCAATTAAAGGAGCTCCATCACTCGTCGGAAACGATGCCCACTGTGTTCCAGCAATCGTATTATTAGATGTAATAAATGTATACGAATAGTTGTTTCCATTTTTAAACGATTTAAATTCAGGAATGAGCCTAAATTTCTCGTCTTCACTTGACGCTACTATTTCAACATCTCCGAATTTTTTAAACTCAGCAATCGCTTTTTTAGTCCAAGATCCCGTATTTACAACAGCTACAGGTTTTCCTTTTTGAATAAAATTCATAGGAATCATGGAAAATTGTAAACTTGCTCCACCCTGTAAAAACAGCACTTCATAATCATCTGTTAACTTATATAATTCTCTTACCGATGCTTCGGCTCCTTCAATAATTTCTGTAAATTCTTTGGACCGATGGCTCATCTCCATGACCGATAGTCCTGCCCCTTTATAATCTATCAAATTCTGTTGGACACTTTTTAAAACATCTAAAGGCAAGGCTCCTGGCCCAGCGCTAAAATTCACTATTCTATTACTCATTATTTTCTCCTAGTTTAAACATGTATTTAAGAAACTTTAATCAGTCTAATCGAATTTATTCCATCAGATTGTCCAATTGGAATTCCCGCCGTTACCACAATAACGTCACCTTTTTTAATCAATTTTTTTGTCTTAGCTTCTTTAACAGCTAGATTAATCATATCTGTCCACCGTGCAATACTATCAAATTTTATTGGCATCATCATTGGTTGAACCCCACGATATAGGGCAACTCGTCGTCCAATTTTCGGATCATCAATTGGCGAAATAATTGGAATAGTAGAGTTCAACTTTGATGCGATTAAAGGGGTGTTCCCAGAACTAGTGAATGCCATTATGAAAGCAGCGTCCGTTTCTTCTGCCACCTGATTTGCTGCTTTACAAATTGATATCGGAATTGTGTGATAATCAAATTGATCATTACGTACCTTTTGATTTTTCTTAATTTCAGCAACATGAGTATCTGTGGCTTTGCAGATTACTGCCATGGAACTTACAGAATTAGTCGGATCGATTCCTATGGCGGTCTCTCCAGATAACATCACAGCGTCACAGCTATCATATATTGCATTTGCAACATCAGATACTTCAGCTCTAGTCGCAGTACTTGCATGAATCATTGATTCCAACATTTGGGTTGCAACAATAACGGGCTTAATCAATTGATTTGCTTTAGAAATAATCATTTTTTGTACTCTTGGTACACTTTCTACGCCAATTTTCACACCAAGATCTCCACGAGCAACCATAACAGCATCAGATTCTTTTATTATTGCGTCTATTCGTTCAACTGCAACTGGTCTTTCAATTTTAGCGATAATTTTGATGTCATGCCCGTTATTTGCGTCCAAAAATTTTCTAAGCTTTTTAATATCGTCTTCATGACTCACAAAAGATAGAGCAATGTAATCCATTTGAGTTTCGATGGCTAATAATGCGTCTTCATAATCTTTTTCAGTAATTGGAGAAATGCTCATTTTGGTGTCCGGTAAATTCAGACCTTTTTGATTACTTAAAATTCCGCCTTGAATGACTTCACAAATAACTTGATTTCCTTTTTTATCACGAACAACCAGTTGTATTTTTCCGTCATCGATATAAATGGGGTTTCCAATTTGAATATCGTCAGTAAATCCCTTATAACTAACACTTGCCCGTGTTTCATCACCTAATATTTTTTCTGTTGTTAATGAAAAGATAGCATTATCGTGTAGAGTGACTTTACCGTTTTTAAACTTCCCTACCCGAATTTTTGGTCCTTGAAGGTCCATAAGAATGGACACCCATTGATCGATTTCCTTAGAGACGTCTCTTATTAAATCAACATTTTGCTTAATAATTTCTGGTTCACTTCTATGAGACGCATTTATTCTTATAATATCTCCGCCCGCGTAAAACATTTCCTTCAAATGTTCTCGGTTATCTGAGCTAGGTCCAATCGTCGCAATGATTTTTGTTTTTTTGTCGTTCAGGTTTATTGAATTCATAGACTATAGTTTAACATAGGTAGAGACCATTAAAAACTGGGGATAATTCAATCAAAGGTTATGATTTTTTTTCTATTTTTAAGAATCCACGATGGCGAAAAGTCACTGTCTGAAAAAATCTCTATGACCGTCGATTTATTCGTTCGAATTGCCTTTTTAAGAACCCTAGAAAATGATTGTTTTGATGATGGGTTTTCGTAATCAACACGAGCCCCCTCGCAAAACGATTTGCCCGTCGTATCATGCGGCGTTTTAAAATATTTTGTGAAA